>NZ_JALCZE010000007.1:0-299821 GCF_024586575.1 Chryseobacterium sp. WG23 | reverse complement strand
GGTAAACTTTTGTATAAGTCGTAAGTAATTTTTACGTCTAAAAATAACCACATAGTTTGTCACTCCGTAGGAGTCTCAGTAATCAAAGTGAATCAGCCGTTTAGATTCCTGAATGACAATTGTTGTGGGGTATCTTCTTTATTCTAGTGTAGAAAAGATAAACCGGAGATTTTAATAAGGAATCAAAACAAAGCATAAATCATACAAGTTTTGTAATAAACCATACACTTTGGTCAGCAGACTTCTTTTTAATTTTGTCATAAATAGATTGGAAATGATGACTTCAGACAATAATATATCCCGTAAGGATTTTATCAGAAATTCTGCATGGGCAATGGCCGGATTAACCTTAATACCTAATATCATGGCAGCATCACCGTTTTTTGATGAAAAGAATATATGGACTAAAGGGAAGTTAAGCCTTAAAAATGTCCGTTTAGAAACCGGTTTTGAATATCAGGAGGGGGAAGTTGCATCCACCAAAACAGATCTGTTTTATATAGAAGTTGAGCATGGAAAGATCACAAAGATCATCCCAAACCAGCCTAATGCTAAAGCAGTAGATGCAAAAGGATTGTTAATGCTCCCTGCGTTTAAAGACATGCATATTCATTTGGATAAAACATTGTATGGAGATCAATGGCAGGCTGTGAGAAAAAGAACCGGCGGAATCAAAGGAATGATTGAGCTGGAGCAGAAAATGCTTCCTGAGATGTTGAAAAATTCAACATTTAAAGCCGAAAAACTGATTGAGCTGCTGCAGTCAAAAGGAACTTCATATGCCAGAAGCCATGTAAATATTGAACCTACTTCGAAACTCCAATCATTAAAAAACCTTCAAAAGGCTTTAGAGAATAAAAAGAAAGGCTTTGGAGCCGAGCTGGTTGCTTTTCCGCAGCATGGTGTATTCTATACCGATTCAGCTCCTTATCTGAAAGAAGCGGCAAAGATGGATATTGATTTTATTGGGGGCGTAGATCCATTCAATATTGACGGAAATATTGAAAAAGTAATGGATTTTACCGTTCAGCTGGCGCTGGATCATCAAAAAGGAATAGATATTCATCTGCATGAAACCGGAGATTCCGGATTGAAAACTGTAGAATATCTTATTAAAAAAGTAAATGAAAACCCTTCCTTAAAAGGGAAAACCTATTTAAGTCACTGTTTCATACTGGCCAAGCTAGAGAGTACAAAGCAGGAAGAAATAGCTGAGAAATTAGCAGAGGCCCAAATCGGAATTGTTTCCACGATTCCTTTTGGAAGAATGATTATGCCTATCCCAACATTATACAAACATAATGTAACGGTATTGACAGGTAATGACAGTATTGTAGACCACTGGAATACTTTCGGAACAGGGAGTGTGCTGGAGAAAGCCAACCTGATGGCCCAGCTATATGGTTATTCTACAGAATTTTTATTGTCAAGAAGTTTAAAGCTGGCGACAGGAAATATTCTTCCATTAGATGATAAAGGAGGCCAGCAGTGGCCTAAAAAAGGTGATAAAGCAGATTTTGTATTGCTGAATGCAAGCTGTTCTGCAGAAGCCGTATCAAGGATTTCAACTGTTGAGTCATTGGTGCATCAGGGAAATGTAGTCTTTTAAGTTTTCGACCTAAAAATAAACGATTATGAAAGTTTTAGTATTTCTTTTAACATTCGGAAGTATGAGTGCCTGCGGAGAGAAGCCGGTTGATTTCTCAAAAGAAAATACAAGACAACACGAAAACATTATAGAAAAGGTGAAAAAAAATGATATTACTGCCGTAAAATCTGCTTTAGAGAATGGTACAGATGTTAATACTCAGGATGAAAGAGGACGTTCTTTATTACTGATAGCAACAATAGAAAAGAACATAGAAATGGCAAAACTGCTTATTTCTTATAAAGCTGATGTGAACCTTCAGGATAACCAGAAAGACAGTCCGTTTTTATACGCAGGAGCAAGCGGGCAGACAGAATTGGTTACGCTGTTTTTGGAAAACGGAGCCCGTTTTGATTTGTATAACCGATATAACGGTACCACATTAATTCCGGCATGTGAACGGGGATATGTGGAAACTGTAAAAGTTTTAGTGAAAACAAAAGATTTTCCTGTCAATCATGTAAACCGCTTAGGATGGACTGCATTAATGGAAGCTGTAATCCTTGGAAACGGAACCCAAAAATATCAGGAAATCGTGCAGATTTTAAAAGATAATGGAGCAGATATCAATATTCCCGACCATTCAGGGAAAACTCCTTTGCAGCATGCAGAATCATTAGGATTTAAGGAAATAGCTAAGATCTTAACCTCATAGCATATTGATAAATTGAGATATATTTTAGTTTGTGTTTGAACCACAAAGGATTCAGTATTTGTTTCTTTTGTGGTTATTTTAATTTTTCTCTCATAATTTTTATTAATTTTAGGAGAAATTCAGGTAGTGTGGGTTATCATACAGATCATTTTCCCATTTTAGGAATTCAGGAGTTTAGTGAAAACCAGCTTAAGAGCTGCAATCTGCTGTATAACGAACTTTACGGGGCGCGCTCTATTGATGATCCCCATAAACACGATTTTTTTATCATTAATCTTTTTGAAAAGGGGGTCGGCTCTCACACCATTGATTTCGTGGAATATCAGGTGAAAGATTTTCAGATCCATCTTGTTTTTCCGGACCAGGTGCATCAATGGGTCATTGAAAAAGAAACAATAGGATATCAGCTGATGATCAGCAGGGATTGGTTTGAGAGTTTCCTGCCTTCATTAAGATTTTCTGCTTCCTATTATCAGAATCATCCTGTGATCAACCTTTCCCAGGATATTTTTGCAGCCTTCAGATATGAATTTCAGTCCATTCGGAAAGAACTGAATGGAGAAAAGGTTTTTTGGGAACTGATCCAGAAGAGAAGTGAGCTGATAGGTTTGCTGGTAAGCAAGTCTGTAGAAGGAGCTTTTAAAGATTTTGAAGTTTATCATTCAAATCCTATCATTTCAAAATTCTTACCTCTGATCGATGAACATTTTAAAACCGAAAGATCTGTTTCTTTCTATGCAGATAAACTTAGTATTTCTGCCAATTATCTGAATATTGTCTGCAAAAAGAATCTCAATGCTTCAGCATCATCCCTTATTCAGGACAGGATTTTATTAGAAGCAAAACGTCTTCTGAAAGTTTCTGAAATGTCTGTAAAAGACATTGTCTATGACCTTGGCTTCTATGATCATGCCAGCTTTTCAAAATTCTTTAAGGCACAAACCGGAATGACGCCTTCTCAGTTCAAAGAATAATTTGTACAACATTTGACATAATTGATACACTGGTTTCGAGGAAGAGCTGATGTAATTTTGTGTGGTTAAAATTTTACATCATGCAATTTCCATATCAATTAACTGCAAAAGGAAAATACTCACTTAAAAATGTCCGCCTGGAAACAGGTTTTGAATACGAAAATGAAGAGGTAACAGGTACAAAAACAGATCTTTTCAGTATTGACATTGAAGATGGGAAAATAAAAGCCGTAAGAATTAATGATCCGGCTTCTAATGCTATAGATGCTAAAGGATATCTGATGCTTCCGGCTTTCGGAGATATGCACATCCATTTGGATAAAACATTATACGGACTTCCATGGCAGGCACTTTCTCCGAAAAGAAGAACCGTAAAAGATATGATTGCCTATGAACAGGAAATTATTCCTGAATTACTAAAAACTTCTGTAGAAAGAGCCGAACAGCTGATCAGCTTACAGCAACACTACGGGACTCATTTTGCAAGAACCCATTTTAATATTGATCCTACCTCGGGATTACAATCGCTTGAACATCTGGAGCAGGCACTTGAAAATAAAAAAGACTCTTTCAAGGCTGAACTGGTTGCTTTTCCGCAACATGGAGTATACTATACGGAAACGCTCCCTTTAATGAAAGAAGCAGCTCAGCTGAAAAGTGTAGGTTTTATCGGAGGGCTTGATCCTTTAAGCATTGATGGAAATATTGAAAAAGTAATGGATTTTACCGTTCAGCTGGCTTTAGATCATCATAAAGGAATTGATATTCACCTCCATGAAGTAGGAGAAGCGGGGATGAAAACTATCAATTACCTGATTGATAAAGCTATTGAAAACCCGGAACTCCAGGGAAAAACATTTGTGAGTCATGCTTTTGCTTTAGCCCGTCTTTCTCCAAAAGAAACACAACAGATTGCTGAAAGGCTGGCTGAAGGTAAAGTGGGAATAGCCTCTTCTGTACCGTTCAAAGGAACTGTAATGCCCATACCAACCTTAAAGAAACATGGAGTGAATGTATTGATAGGAAACGATAATGTACAGGATTACTGGAGTACCTTCGGATCAGGAAATATGCTGCAGAAAGCAAATTTAATCGCCGAATTATATGGATATGTAACAGAGCTGTCCTTATCAAGAGCACTGCAGTTTGCTACCCAGGGTATTCTTCCTCTGGACGAAAAAGGAAATCAGCAATGGCCTAAAACAGGAGATAAAGCAGCTGTTGTTTTTACCGGTGCATCATGCTCTGCAGAAGCTGTTTCCAGAATGACCACAATAGAAGCCCTGATGAATGACGGAAATCTGTTTTGGAGAAATTAAAAAGAATATATATTTTTTATATACTTGTTTTTTGTAAATCAGCCATCGGATTTTCCGGTGGCTGATTGTTTATAGCTGAGGGCTTATTACTTTTGTGCCCAACACAAAATGACAGCACTAAAAAGCCTTCAGAATCTTCTGAAGGCTTTTTTAATAATTTGATATGATAGTAACTGTTAATAGATATACTATAAGTTATAGTTTGTCCAGCCTGCATACCAAGTGTCGCTAGCGTCTTTTACAGCTCCTCTGTACGTTACAGGAGTGAACCAAGATGCTAATTTAGTATGGGTGAATACCCCTCCTGTTAATAATGGTGACCCGGCAGCAGGAGAGAAGTTAGGTGTTGTTCCTGCAGGAGCCCATGCATTGGTAAGTTTTACGTCAGCTGTATAAGTAAGGCTGGTATTTCCTTTAGCATTGAAGAAAGTAGTAAGATCAGTGATAGAATATCCTGTTGGAGAAGAAGTAGAAGCTCCGTATTTTAAAGGAGTTACACTTCCTGCCAGAATATTATTCTCGAAAGCAAGACTTCCGCTGGTGATATTTTTATCTGTAGGAGTTCCTTTGGTAGCATCAACGAATAAACCAACCGGGAAACCTGTGAAAACAGAGTTAAATACTGAGATAGAAGAGTTTCTTCTGATCTGTAAACCGTTTTGGAACAATGAGTTGATTGAACCTACATTGGTATTTGTGCTTGAAGAGTTGATTGGCCCGATAATCGTCATATTTGAGAATGTAGCAGAGCTCTGAGGAGTTAAAGCAGAACCGTTGGCATCATTATCAGATTCAAATCCGTTAGAACCTGAAACGTCAGCTACCTGGGCATCTCTTACCGCAATACCGAACTGTATTTTTCCTGAAAAACCGTTATCAGTATCAAAGTCATCATCAAGACCTTTATAAGAAATAAGGTGAGAGCAGTTTACTGTTCCTCCGAACCACTCAAAACTGTCGTCATTAGCATAAGCCACTTCTACATAATCTACAGTAGTTCCGTTACCTACCCCTCCGAATGTAATTCCGTTTACCTCTTTGTCTGGTAAGAATGCATATCCCGCATATTCAATTCTTACATATTTTAAGATACCACTGTTGTCAGCAGCATTATTTCCTCCGTAAAGACCAAGACCTTCCGTGTTGTTGATACCCCCTTCAATTTCTCCAACTCCTTGTTGGTTGTTGAAAGAAGCATTGGTAGGAGCACTTCCTAAAATGACAATACCTGCCCAGTCTCCTCTTTTCGGACTTGGTTTTTCAGAAGTGAAGATAATAGGGTTGGCGGCAGTTCCTTCTGCCATAATTTTACTTCCTCTAGTGATAATCAAGGCTCCATTTTTATCAGCTTCACCTACAATTCTTGTTCCCGGCTCAATGGTTAAAGTTGCTCCGTTTGTTACATATACTAATCCTCTTAACTTATAAATTTTATTAGCTTTAAGCGTAACATTGGATGTGATCTTTCCTGAGAGAATAAGGTTGTCAGTGTTTCCATTTCCGGAACCATCCTGAATGATGGTTTGCCCGTCTTCTTCTATATTTCTACATGCAGTAGTTGTAGCAAGAGTGCCAAGCATTAAAGAATATAAAACGAATTTTTTCATGTTATAAAGAATTAAGTTATTTATTAAATATTGAATGTGTTAAAAATTGTATCCCAGTGTTAAACTGATATTGGTTCCTGTTACCCTTTCTATAGCAAGAGCATCAGAGTTGTCATATTTCTTGTTTCCGTTCAGGTCATGGTAAAATTTCGCACGACGGTTAAGGATATCTGAAACATTTAATTTGATTTCTCCTTTATTTTGCCAGATCTTTTTAGCAATCTGGAAATCTAAAAGAGGTCTTGGAGCTTCCCAGATTGGTGGGATCTGATCATTACCTACATAAAGAATTCTTCTTCCGATCATATTGAAAAGTACCGTAGAAGACCATCCTGTTTTTTCAGCATCATACTGAAGACTTAAATTGATGGTGTAAGGAGATTGCCCCTGCATTGGTCTGTCAATATTTGTAGCTTCATCCGTTACTTTGTTTTTAATGTAAGCAAAGTTTCCACCCAATGTGAAGTTTTTAAGAGCGCTTGCAAAATCAAGTTTTTTTCTGAATTCCAGCTCCACTCCATAGGCGTCTGCTTTATCTACATTAAGGTAGTTGAAAGTGTTACTGGTTCCTACCCCGGATTGATTGAAGTACAATTCGATTGGGTTTTTGAAGTTTTTATAGAAACCGGCTACGGAAAGGATCTCTCCGTTTCTTGGGTAATATTCCCAACGAAGGTCCACATTGGTGATTTTTGTTCTTTCAATAAATTTGTTACCAATAACAGTAGCTCCTAAATCGAAATCGTAATACGCTAAAGGAGAAACCTCTCTGAATTCAGGTCTTACCACAGTTTGAGAACCTGCAAGACGTACATTCATTTTAGGATTTACCTTGAATGTTAAATTAACAGCTGGTAAAAAGTCTGTTACACGAGTATTAACAAAACGGTCATCACTTCTTTTTGTACTTCCTACCAATTGGTCAAAGTTTTCAACTCTTAATCCCCAAACAGCTCTTAACCATGGTGCAAAGTTGTTGTCAAACTGTAAATATCCTGCATTAAGGATCGTATTGGCAATATACCTGTACTGGTTTCCGGAAATTTCATCAAATGTAAATTTACCATCTGTTCCGAAATTCTCGGGATTGAAGATACTTTCAAAAGGCTGGGAAAGTAATCCCTGGTTATATTTTTCAAGCTTTACAGAGAATGGTCTTGAGTTGTAGATCCTGTCTTTTACCTGGAATAAATACCCCCCTTTAATGGTTTGCTTTTGTCCGAACATGGTAAAAGTCTTGGTAAGGTCTCCCCCTGCATTATACAGGTAATCGCTCAATGTAGAATAGAAAACACTTCCCGACTTTTGAGAAAGACCGTTAGAAATTAAAGCTAAATAAGGACTTCCGTCAAGATTTGTATACTGATTGTATTGTAAACGCTGCAATAGAGGAATATACTGATCAAGGATTCCGAAACTTCCGTACCAGTTCAGGGTAAGACCGCCTAAAGCATCTATCTTATGAGTTCCGTTAAGGGTTGAATTATAGAATGTAGTTTGCTTAAATCCAGTCTCTCTCGCGATAATGTTGGTTCCGTTGATAGGATCAAACTCAAAATCCTTTCCTGTTCTGAAAGACATATGATTCACCGTGTTGTTAGTGATAATATTTTTCAGGGAAATTTTGTTGTTGCTGTTAAGTTTTAAAGTAAGGTTTAGTAACCCTCCTAAAATAACATCATTGCTGTATTTTTCAGTGTAGTAATCAAAGTTGGTATCAGCAAGCTGGTCATTAATGGTGAAGAAACGGTTTTTAGACTCTGTTCTTCTCTTATTGTTGCTGTAGTTAAGAACAGCAATTACCCCTAAATCTTTTCCGAAAATTTTGGTATTAAAACCTCCGTCAAGCTGTAAGCTTATATTTTCAGGATAACCAATGCTGTTGTATCCAAAATTTTTTGTAAATCCCTTACCAATATCTGTTTTCTGAGCTTCATTCAGAATACTGAAAGCATTCTTGGCTGGCATATTTGTAGGGATCTTTCTGTACCCGTCATCAATACCCAGGAAATCCCATTTCCCTCCTTTCTGCATAAGAAATTCCTTATTCATCGTAATAGAATTTCCTCCTACACCTACCTGTACATTGAAGAAGTTTTTATTGGGAATATCTTTAGTATTTACCTGAATCAATCCTCCGGCCCATTCACCACTGTATTCAGGAATAAAAGTCTTATTGATCACCAGGGTTTCAATAACGCTGGCAGGAAAAAGGTCAAAAGAAAAAGTTTTTCGGTCAGGCTCAGTACTGGAAAGCTGAATTCCATTTAACATAGCCTGGTTGTAACGGTCAGATAAACCTCTTACAACAATATATTTTCCGTCAAATAAACTCACACCGGATACTCTTTTCAGAACCTCACCTGTGTTTCTGTCCGGACTTCTTTTAATAGCTTCAACACCTATAACCTGCGAAACCACACCTGCATTCTTCTGCAAACCGATAGTAGAAGCTATCGTTTCTTTTCTTGCATTGGATCTGATAACAACTCCTTCAATCTCTTTTTCCTTAGCGGATGGCTTTTCCAGAACAATATCAAGGTGTGTATTAGTGTCATTTTTTACAATAACTTCACTGATCTCTTTTTTGTTATATCCATTAGAACTTACCGTGATAATATAGTTGGTTCCAGGAGAAAGATTAATAGAGTAGTATCCCGCAATATCGGTTACGACCTCCTGGTCATTTACCTTTACTTTTACCCCCTCAATAGGTGTGTTGTCTTTCTCATCCAGTACTCTACCTTCTAAGATCTGACTTTGTGCAAATGCGTAGCCGGCAGAAAACAAAGCAAGTAGCATAATGCTCTTGTGGAGTTGTTTTTTCATTTTACTTCTTTTTCAGGGGCAAAATAAGGGCTAAGTTTTCACTAAACGTTTAGGAGAATTTTAATTAATTGTGAAGTTTGTATTAATAAAATTGAGCTAACGTACACTATGAATGTTTGTTTTTTATATTTATATTTTTTTGTTTTATTTCAATTATTCTTTTGTATATTTGTTTAATATATATTTATTTATCCATTTTGTTAATGATTTTCTAATTTGATTTGGGATGTTTGTTTTTTAATAATTAGTTAACATTGCCTGGATAGATAAAATCAATGAAAATAATTAATTTTGTGGGAATTCTTAAACTAGAAGATGAGTAAAAAAATTCTTTTAATAGACGATGAACTGGACATTTTAGAGATTCTGTCTTACAACCTGGAAAAAGAAGGTTATAATATCTATACTGCTACTAACGGTAATGAAGGTATAGAAAAAGCAAAGGAAATTATTCCGGACCTTATTTTGCTGGACGTAATGATGCCTGAGAAAGATGGCATCGAAACCTGTCAGGAACTTCGTAAAGTGAAAGAACTACAAAAAACGCTTATCGTTTTCCTTTCAGCAAGAAGCGAAGAGTTTTCACAGTTGGCCGGGTTTCAGGCAGGAGCTAATGATTATATCGTAAAACTAATCAAGCCGAAAATCCTTATTTCTAAAGTAAATGCACTGTTACAGCTGACTTCTCAGGTTTCAGATAATGCCAAACTTATCGAAATAGGAGACCTTATTATTGATAAAGATAACTTCAGGGTTTCCAAAAGCGGACAGCAGTTTTTGCTTCCTAAAAAAGAATTTGATCTGCTTTATCTGCTTGCCTCCAATACCGAGAAAGTTTTCAAAAGAGAAGAAATTCTGGAAAAAGTTTGGGGCAATGATGTAATTGTAGGAGAAAGAACCATTGATGTTCACATCCGGAGATTAAGAGAGAAACTGGGAATCAACACCATTCAGACATTAAAAGGGATAGGGTATAAACTGATCGTTTAATCACTTAAAAATCCTACCTTTACGTTCAATCCTAAAACTTTGTAAAATTGAAATTTTACAGACTTACCTTCGTTGCCTCCTGTCTGCTGACACTGGTAATGCTTTTCTTAGTAGTTGTTTTCGACTCACTAAAGGATATTTATTATGAAACCCCTTTATTCAAAGCGGGGGTTTTTGTCTGTGTTGTTATGATCTTTATTATCAACTATGTTGTATTAGAGCTTCTTTTCAGCTATTATGGAAGAAAACAGGTAAGAGGGCTTTCTCAGCTTCTTCCACAGGAAATTGTTCATGACCATGATGAAAATATTACCATTAAAGAATTAGGGGAACGTTTTTCGGACCTTAATCAGCGAAAGGTAACAGAAATTGACATGATGAAGGAAATGGAGAGTTACCGTAAAGAATACATTGGAAATGTTTCCCATGAGCTTAAAACCCCGCTGTTTTCTATTCAGGGCTATGTGGAAACCCTAAGAGACGGTGGCGTGGAAGATCTCATTATCCGCGATAAATACCTTGAAAGAATAGATAAATCTGTTGAAAGACTGATCGCTATTGTTACAGATCTTGATATGATCAACAGACTCGAGGCTGGTGAAATTAATCTTACCGTTTCAAAATTCGATGTTAACCTTCTCATCAAAGAAATTTTTGACCTCCTCGATCTTGAGGCTGAAAAAAGAAATACTACCCTACAAATCCAGACCCTTCACCCGCAAATTTTTGTGGATGCCGATAAACAAAAGATTTCACAGGTTTTTATTAATCTTATTTCAAATGCTATCCACTATGCAAACAGGCAGGAAGCAAAAGTAATTGTAAAAACAAGCGTCTTAAAAAATAAAGTGCTGATAGAAGTTATAGATAACGGAATGGGAATCAAATCTGAAATTCTTCCAAGAATATTTGAACGTTTCTACCGTGTAGAAACCAGCAGAAGCAGAAGAGAAGGCGGATCCGGATTAGGATTAGCCATCGTAAAACACATCCTTGAAGCTCATAACGAAAACATTACCGTAGAAAGTGTATACCTTGAAGGCACAAAGTTCAGTTTCATGCTGGAAAAAAGTAAATAACTTTGGCAAAATGTAAGAAAAAAAAATATTTTAAAAAATCCTGAAATATTTTTTTGTCACCTCTCATTTATTATATATTTGCACCAGAGATTTATCATAATTATAAAGGCAAAAAAGTAATTTAAGAAACTGATATGGTTTACAAAATCCGCGTAATATTAGATGCGAAAGAGGATATTTTCCGAGATGTTGAAGTTAAGGGAAAACAAACGTTATGGAACTTACATTTAGGTATTAAAAGTGCATTCAGTCTGCAGGGAGACGAGCTTTCTACTTTTAATCTGTTGGAAAATGACGGAACAATAGTAAAAAGTGTCCCATTAGAAGATATGAGTGACGATGGTGACGGTGAGATTATGTCAGACGTATACATTGATGAAGCTTTTGAAAATGTAGGTGACAAAGCTCAGTTCCAGTACGGACTTCTTGATCTGTGGGAATTTTTCTGCGAACTTATAGAAGTTATCGAAGAAACAAAAGGTGTTAATTATCCAATTACAGTATATAGATTTGGAAATGTTCCATTGAAGGCACCAAGTAAAAGCGGAAACACAGGATCCAAAAAGAAATCAGCAACCCCTTTAATGGATGATGATTTTGGATTTGAAGATGATTTCGGAACAGGTGGTAATTTTTCAGATGAAGATGACAGCTTTGATGATGAGGAAGAAGAGGACTACAATGATGACGCTTTTGATGATGAAGATGACGATGACAACGAAAGATAGGAGATAAACAATACAATATAGGCCCTGGATTTGATCCGGGGCTTTTTGATGGAAGAGAAGTGGAAAAAATACGTAATATGCCACGTTTGAAATGTTAAGACTTATTCACATTCATTTGGCGCAAAACTGACCCATGAGTTCAATTGTCAATATTTCCAATAACTTTTCCACGGTTTTGCCTCCTGTTCCTTTTACTTTCCAAAATCATTACTTTTGTTAAAAATAGATTAATGAAAAAATTAATTTTCTTAACCTTAATTGGTCTGGGAATTGTTTCCTGTACCTCTCAGAAAAATACCCGGAAAATGACAGAGCTGCCAAAAAATTGGAAATATAACACCAATATCTACGAAGTAAACGTAAGACAATATACTAAAGAGGGAACTTTCAAAGCGTTTGCCAAAGAGATGCCCCGCCTGAAAGCAATGGGTATAAAAACACTTTGGATGATGCCTGTTACCCCAATTGCCCAGCAGAATAAGAAAGGAAGTTTGGGAAGCCCTTATGCCGCCGCCGACTATACTTCAGTGAATCCGGAATTCGGAACACTTGAGGATTTTAAAGATATGGTAAATGAAGCCCATAGATTAGGGTTCAAGGTAATCATAGACTGGGTGGCTAACCATACGGGCTGGGACCATGTATGGACCAAAACGCACCCTGAATTCTATTTAAAAGATCCTGACGGAGAATTTCATAGGGCCTCTGGAATGGATGATATTATCGAACTGGATTACAAAAATCAGGAAATGCGCCAGGAGATGATTGAGGCTATGAAATTTTGGGTAAGAGAAACAAATATTGACGGGTTCAGATGTGATCTTGCTTCGTGGGTAGAAGTAGATTTTTGGGAACAGGCCCGCCCGGAAGTTGAAAAACTAAAGCCTCTTTTTTGGCTGGGAGAATTTGATGAACTGGAAAGCCCCGAATATGGGAAAGTTTTTGATGCCAGCTATTCATGGAAATGGATGCATAAGTCAGCCGATTATTATAAGAAAAACGAACCACTTCAGGAACTGAAAGATTTATTGATTCAATATTCCAATATAGGAGACCAGTCTATGAGGGCTTGGTTTACGACCAATCATGATGAAAATTCATGGAATGGAACGGAGTATGAAAAATATGGTGTCATTACAAAACCTATGGCTGTATTTTCAGCCACATGGAATGGTATACCCTTATTATACTCAGGTCAGGAACTTCCCAATATGAAAAGGCTTGAGTTTTTTGAAAAAGATGCTATCAAATGGACCAATACTTACCAGGCTGCAGATTTTTATAAAACATTATTGGATTTAAAATCTTCCAATCCTGCTTTAAGAGGAGGAGATGCGAATGTGACCACTTATTTTCTGAATACAACAGCAAATGATAAGATTCTTGCGTATATAAGAAAAAATGGAAAAGATGAGGTGCTGGTAGTACTGAATATGTCAAAAGAACCTGTAGATTTTACCGTTGAAGACGATCATTTATCGGGAATCTTCAAAAACGTTTTTGATAAGACAAAAAGAGATTTCAGTAACGGCAAAGATTTCATTTTCAAAGTTTCAGATTATGCTGTTTTTGAAAAATAAATACTGAAGCCATTACAATTCTGGCTGAGATTGTGAAACCTTGAACATTAGTTTTCAAAGATACCGAGTTCCCTTCCGTTGGAGGTATCAAAATCAAAGATTTTGACGGGATAGTCTTACTCATCCATCATAAAAATAACCTGAATTACAATAATGAACAAACAGGAAATAATAAATACAATCAATACAAAAATTGCAGGAAAAATCCGGAATTTTGAAACCTTGATTGCTGAAACCCGGGCTTCCAATAATGATACAAAAAGCTCAATGGGTGATAAATATGAAACCGGACGTGAAATGCTTCAGCAGGAAATCAATAACCTTCAGAGACAGCTTAACGAAACCTTAAATCAACAGGCTGTTCTGCAGAAAATAACTTCCGATCCCTCTGAAAAAGTTCAGAACGGAGCTTTGGTAAAAACCGACAAAGGGCTTTTTTATATTGCAGCTTCGATAGGGGAAATTACCGTTGAAAATCAGAAAGTAATGACGGTTTCAGCAGAATCACCATTGGTAAAAGCCATGTTTGGCAAGAAAATGGGTGATGTATTTGCAATCAATACCATGAATCAGGTCATTGAAAATATCTGGTAAATAACTTATGAAATTAAAATATTTATTTTTCTTTACTTTTTTATGGAGCAGTATGGCTCTGGAAGCCCAAATCCGTGCTAACATCTCAGGAAAAACCTATGATCTGGAATCTGTAAACCTTAAAGTGGACGGTTTTATTATTACAATTGATGCTCAGGGAGAGATTACTGATTTTCATAATTCTGATTTGAATGGAGAACTTACCTATTATGATGATCAATATTTTGACCAGTACAAATATGGCAAGCTTAAAAGCATGGGTGATGTCAAAATAGACTACTGGGATGATTTAAATAAAGACAGTGCCCGGTATGGTAAACTGAAAAACATTGGAAATATTGATGTAGACTACTGGGACGACTCCATTTTTAATAAAGAAAAATGGGGCAAAATAAAGAAAATAGGAAACTTTACCATCGACTACTGGCCAAATGATGTCATTGATAACAGCAGAATGGGAAAATTGAAATCGGTAGGAGATATCTCTGTTGATTATGGAATAAAAGATATTATTGACGAAAGTAAATACCGGAAGCTTATAAAATTCGGGCCGGTAAGCCTGGAATACTGGAATGACAAATTCATTGAAAAAAATAAATACGGCCGGCTGAAATCAATGAAAGGAAACAGCGATGATATAAGTGTTTTTATTCTGTAGTTAATTAAAATAATTAATTTACAGAGATCAGATATACAGTTCTTTAATAGAAAACGAGTATCTGTCTTATAAAAAGCATTCATAAAAAGGGATGTTTTTTTTGATCATTTTTAGTAAATTTGAACCATAAAATTCCTTTTAAAATGCAAAACTACCTAGATCTTTTACAACATATTTTAGATAACGGAACAGATAAAACTGATCGAACAGGTACCGGAACAAGAAGCGTATTCGGGTATCAGCTAAGATATGACCTGTCGAAAGGTTTTCCTTTGGTAACCACTAAAAAGGTGCATTTGAAATCAATAATTTACGAATTACTCTGGTTTTTGAAAGGAGATACGAATGTGAAGTACCTTAATGATAACGGAGTGAGCATCTGGGACGAGTGGGCCGATGAAAATGGTGACCTTGGGCCGGTGTATGGTGCACAATGGAGAAGCTGGAACGGTGCCGACGGAAAAATTGTAGACCAGATCACAGAAGTAATTGATCAGATTAAAAAAAATCCGGATTCCAGAAGACTGATTGTCTCCGCATGGAATGTTGCGGAAATCCCTAATATGGCATTGGCACCTTGCCATGCTTTATTCCAGTTTTATGTAGCGGATGGAAAATTATCCCTGCAACTTTACCAGAGAAGTGCTGATGTATTTCTTGGAGTGCCGTTCAATATTGCCAGCTATGCTCTTTTATTAATGATGGTAGCGCAGGTTTGTGATCTGGAAGTAGGAGATTATGTGCACAGTTTCGGTGATGTTCACATTTATAACAATCATTTCGAACAGGTAAACAGACAGCTTTCAAGAGAAACAAGATCTCTTCCTACCATGAGGCTAAACCCGGAAATCAAAGATATTTTCGATTTTAATTTTGAAGATTTTACGCTTGAAAATTATGATCCGCATCCGGGAATCAAAGCTCCTGTAGCGGTATAATACTATTCTCCCGTATTTTTGTCATTGCCTTTACGTTTGTTATTCTCTTCAGCTGTACTATAGAAATAATGCAGTTGCTCTATGCAGCCGTAGGACTCTTAGAAATAAACCCTCAGTATATTACAGCGGTTTTTCAAAAAATTCCTCAATAGGAAAAGGAAGGTTCATACCCAGAACGGATGTATCATTGACTATGAATACCTTGCCGACAGTAGAATCATATTTCAGCTGGAAAATAACGGGATCTATCCTACAGCGTATTAAATATCTTCTCTCTTGCATCAGAAAGGTATGCCAATTCATCTTTTCAGAATCCTTCATTTCATTCTTAGATTTTTTTCAAGTGTAATAATAAATCCAGGTATCATTGTAACAAACTCCTGTTCCCATGAACTTATCATGCAGTGTCCGTAGGCTGCCCCAAAAGAAATTTGTAATTTTAAAGGAAATTATCTCTCATGAAATATTTAAAAGTAGATCTTGAAAAAACTGCTGATATAGAAATACTGAAAAATACATTACTTCAATTGAAAGGAGTGGCTTCCGTAGATATCATCGATGATGAAAATCCGGAAAGTGAGCTGAAAAAAGCTTTTGCCAAAACAAAAGAACAGTTGAAAACAGGTGACTACGAAACACTTGTTAATGATATTTTTGATATAATAATAAAAAAATAATTCTAAAAATAATAATAAAATAGAAGAATGAAAAAGGCCATTTTATCCATTGCAATACTTGGGATTTTATTTTCCGCTAATGTATCGGCACAAACTGAGGCTTCAGGAAGAGAAAAGGTGTACAGAGCCACTCATACTAAAGTAACGGAGCTTAAACATACTAAGCTGAAAGTAAACTTTGATTATCAGAAAGAACAGATGAACGGGGAGGAATGGCTTACTGCTTCACCCTATTTTTATCCTACCAATGAATTGTCTCTGGATGCTAAAGGAATGTTGATTCATGAAGTTGCCCTTGAGGCTAATGGCAAGAAATCTCCTTTGAAATACGAATACAAAGACGAAACACTAAAGGTTACGCTGGATAAAACGTATCAGAAGAACCAGGATTATACCATTTATATCAAATATACAGCCCGTCCGAATGAAGTAAAACAAAAAGGAAGCATGGCTATTAACGATGCAAAGGGGCTTTACTTTATTAATGCACAGGGAACAGAACCTGATATGCCTACACAGATCTGGACACAGGGAGAAACCGAATCATCTTCTGCATGGTTCCCAACAATTGATAAACCGAATCAAAAAACTACCCAGGAAATCTATATGACGGTTCCGGATAAATATGTAACTCTTTCAAATGGTATTCTAAAAGATTCTCAGAAAGAATCCAATAACCTGAGAACAGATCACTGGGTAATGGATAAAAGACATTCTACCTACCTTTTCTTTATGGGAGTAGGAGAATATGCTGTAGTTAAAGACAAATGGAAAAATATTGCGGTTGATTATTATATTGAGAAAGAATATGAACCTTATGTAAAACAGATCTATGGAAATACTCCGGAGATGATCGAGTTTTTCTCCAAAAAGATGAACTATGATTATCCATGGGCAAAATATGCACAGATTTCCGGAAGAAAATATGTAAGTGGGGCTATGGAGAATACTACGGCAACCCTTCACGGAAGTGATATCCTTCAAAAACCGGGGCAGCTGATTGATGAAAATAAATGGGAAGATACTATTGCCCACGAATTATTCCATCATTGGTTTGGAGATCTTGTGACCGCAGAAAGCTGGAGCAACCTTACCGTGAACGAATCCTTCGCCAATTATTCCGAATATCTCTGGAATGAATACAAGTATGGGAAAGATCAGGCAGATTATCACCAGATGAAGGATGTGAATATGTACATTCATAACCCTGCAGACTTTAAGAAAAACCTGGTAAGATTCAATTATGAATCCCGTGAAGATGTTTTTGACCTGGTAACCTACCAGAAAGGAGGTGGAATCCTTCATATGCTAAGAAATTATCTTGGGGATGATGCCTTTTTTGCCGGTATGAATGATTACCTGAAAACCAATGAATATCAGAATGCTGAAGCCCATCAGCTAAGGCTTTCTTTTGAAAAGGTTTCAGGGAAAGACCTGAACTGGTTCTTTAACCAATGGTATTTTGGAAGCGGAAACCCAAAATTGAATTATTCATTTACTTTTGAACCTGTAAAAAAGCAGATTGCTGTAACAGTTAATCAGACTCAGGATCAATTATTCGAGTTTCCTTTGGCTATTGATGTGTATGATAATGGTAAACCCAAAAGATACAATGTTTGGGTTAATGCTGAAAACAGGAATACATTTAATTTTGACGTATCCAAAACACCGGATCTTGTCAATATCAATGCAGACGGAATACTGGTAGCTGATATCACGGATACCAAAACACCGGAGCAGAACCTGCTGCAGTTTACCAATTCTAAAGAATTCAAAAGCAGATATACAGCGTTAGCCGGAATTAAAGATCAGACAGGAAAAAGTCCTGCGGCTATAAAATTATTGGCTGCCGCATTAAAAGATCCATTCTTTAGAATAAGAATTAAGGCGTTGGAATTAATGGATCTTACCAATTCCGATCAGATGAAATCCCTGGGAGCAGAAGTTGAAAAAATCGCTTCAAATGATCCTAAAACATTGGCTCAGGCTGCGGCTATTGGTGCGTTGGCTAAAATAAAAGATAAAAAATACCTGCCGATATTTGAAAAAGGGGTGAATGCAGTTTCCAATGCAGTTAAAGGAAACTCTTTAAGTGCTGTTCTTACCATTGATCCGTCACGGGCCAATGCTTTAGCTGATAAAATTGAGCTGGATGGTGCTTCAGATGAGTTGCTGGCCCTTTTGCTTCCGGTTATTGTGAAGAATAAGATAAGTTCTCAAATGGAACATATCGCTCCACTTGCTGCATTTTATCCGTTTGTGAAATTCCAGAATCCGGAATTGGGTAAAACAGCAGAAGAAGGATATAACTGGATCATGAACTCTGACAACCTAAAAGCAGTGGAAAACATCACAAAAATGTTGGATTATGCAAAAAGCGATATGGGAAATAACCCACAGGCTAAGATGATGATTGTTCAAATGCTGAAAGACGGACTAAGCAAAAAAATGGAATTGCTGAAAAAAAATCCGCAAAAATCCACAAGTATCAATAAACAGATCGACGCTCTGAATAAAGCTATTGAAAATTTTAGATAGACTCAACAGATCTGATTGAAAAAGCAGTATTACATTTTTGTGATGCTGCTTTTTTGTAATTGATAGTCAGAAATAAAAAGTTAAATTATAAATAATTAGTAAAAAGTCATGATATATTGACAGGTTATTCAGGTTACATTTTCTAAATTCGTATAAAAATTAGAATAAAATGACTTTTGGAATTGAAGCGGCGAGCTACTATATACCCGGTTTATATTTGGAAATTAAGGATTTAGCTGAAAAAAGAGGAATTGAACCTGCAAAGCTGGAAAAAGGATTGGGACTTCATAAAATGGGGCTTCCCGATGTTCACGAAGATGCAGCAACATTTGCGGCAGAAGCATTATTCAAACTTATTAATGATTATACCATTGATCCCAGAGAGATCTCAAGAGTTTACTTGGGTACGGAAAGTGCTCTGGATGCTGCAAAGCCTACTGCGTCATATGCAGTACAGATGGTAGAAAAAGTGCTGGAGGAGAAATACGGAACAAGAGCCTTCAAAAATTGTGATATTGTAGACATGACCTTTGCATGTGTGGGAGGGGTAGACGCCCTGCATAATGCCCTTGATTTTGTAAGGGTGAATCCCAATAAAAAAGCAGTGGTTATTGCCAGCGATTATGCAAAATATGAATTGGCTTCTTCAGGAGAATATACCCAGGGAGGGGGAGCCGTTGCTTTACTGATTTCTTCTAAGCCAGATCTGCTTGAAATAGAAAATAACTGGGGAGTAGCATCAGAAAGTGTTTTTGACTTTTTCAAACCAAGAAGACAATATAAAAAAGAAGACTTACATAATGCACCCGAAATGTTCCCGGATACCATTGAAATATTCACGGATGAACCTGTCTTTGACGGTCAGTATTCTAATCAGTGCTATCAGGACAGAATAAGAGAAGCCTATCAGCATTATAAAGAAGTTGCAGGACAGGAAAAGCCTTATGAAAACTGGAAATATATTATTTTTCATCTTCCTTATGCTTTTCATGGTAAAAGGGTATTTACAGAAATCTATAGTCTTGAAAACGGACTTCCTTATACCAATCCTGAGGAGCAAAAAGCAGTGGCGAAATCTGAAAATTATCTGAATTTAATCAGTGATAAAATAGAGAAAACACAGCGGGCTTCTTCTGAAATCGGAAATATGTATACCGCTTCTGTTTTCATGGCGTTCCTTTCTGCTTTACAGACTTCCTTTGATGAAAATGAAGAATTGTCAGGAACAGAGATCGGTTTCTTTGGCTATGGAAGCGGGTCAAAATCAAAAGTTTTTGTAGGTAAAGTTTCTGAAAACTGGAAAAAAGTGGTGGAAAAATGGAACGTATTTGAAAACCTGAACACCAGAACTCCTATTGATTTTGAAACCTATGAGAAACTGCATAGAAAACAATTACATCAATCTATACGCTCTGATTATAAGGGATTTGGACTTACCTCAATCGAATCAGAGGATCCTGTTCTTATGGGAGCAAGATATTATATGTATCAGAAATAAGATTATTTACTTAAAATTATATAAAGCATTTCAATTATTTGGAATGCTTTGCTTTTTTATAAGTTTTTGGCAATTCTTTTTATTCATTTTGTGCAGTTTTGTTGATTTTAATAAGAATATGTAATAATTGTTTTTTGGATTTTTTATGTTGAAACCTGTATTTGTATTAATTTTTTTTACTGTTTTTTATAATTAAGTGTAAGCTGGCAATATATTTAGTGGTTGTTAAAATTCTGTTAATGTACTCTTGTGCTAAAATTTTTTTATCATTTTTTATAATTCACTATTTTTTTTAATACTATCATTTGTTTATAATGAAATAAATATATAATAACACGTTGTTTTTCAGTGTTTTATAAGTTGATACTGTTAATGTTTATTGGGATATTTGTTTCTGAAAAATATTAAAATGTGTTAAATATGAATGTTAAACTAAGTGTATTGAGTGCAGGAGTTTTGTTCTTCTTGGGACAAACGGCTTTTGCGCAGAGAACAAAGAATGATACTGTTCCAAAAGAAAATAAGATTGAAGAGGTAGTAGTTACTGGTTCTTATGGTATTAAGCAAACGCCGGAACAAATTACTGGTTCAGTTGGGGTTATCAAAGGACAGATTTTAGAAAAGCCAACTGCTGTTTCATTAGATAATTTATTGCAAGGACAGTCGCCTGGCTTAATGTCAACAGCAAGTAGTGGGCAACCTGGTGCGAGTGCTATTACATTAATTAGAGGACTCACATCTCTTACGGGAGATAACAATCCTTTATATGTTATTGACGGTGTACCAATTCCATCAGGTGATATTTCCGGATTACTAGCTTCTCAAAATGCTTTATCAATGATCAATCCAAGTGATATTGCTGACATTAAAGTGTTGAAAGATGCAGTTGCAACAGCATTATATGGATCAAGAGGGGCTAATGGTGTAATTCTAATTACAACTAAATCCGGAAAAAAAGGGAGATCTCAGATAAACTATACCAGTGAGGTAGGAGGATCTGACGTAGCTTTTGAAAAAATGAAGATGCTGAATGCAGAAGAAAGTACTAAATTGTTCGGATTATCACTCTATAATTCTGGAGATGCTTCCTCACTTGCAGAAGGATATGATATAGCAAAATCAGAATTTGGATGGGATGGAAAATCAGATACAGACTGGAATAGTTTAGTAAGACGTAAAAATCCATTTTATACCAGACACAATTTAAGTTATACTGGTGGCTCTGAAAGTTTCAATATTTTTGCATCATTAGGATATTTGAAACAACAAGGCGTTGCCAGAGATGCATCATTTGATAGATATACAGGAAGCTTAAGAGCAGATTGGAAGGCAAATGATAAATTAAACCTTAAATTTAGTTCGACCTTTGGTAGGACAGTACAGAAAGGCCCAGCAGATGGGTCATCTTTTTCAAATCCAGTATTTGCAGGACGTATTATGTCTCCAACTCAAAATGCATTTAATGAAGATGGATCATATAAGGTATCTGATTTGTATTTTACAAATCCTACATTTAACCCTGCTGCACTTCAAGATGCAAATGTGAATAAAGGTACCTTCAATAAGGTATTATCTAGTGTTGACCTGGATTATAAATTCTTACCGAACTTTAGATTTAATTCAAATATTGGTATAGACTATACCACTTCTTCAGAAGTCACTTTCTGGAATCCTGACTTTGGAGATGGATTGAATACGGGAGATCCAAATGGAAATGGGAATTTATATAATTCCGTTCGAAATAGGTTAACTTGGAACTGGTATAACTTTGTACACTATAATAATGTTTTTGCAGAGAAACATGATATCAACTTATCAGTGGGGACAGAAAGTACACATAGAAATTATGAATTTATAGATATGGGGACTCAAGGTTTTGCCAGCGGTGTTCGTCTACCATACGCTGACTCTGGTGTAAACCCAGTATCAACAAGTTCTCGTGCGACAAATACTGCATTAACTGGATATATTGCAAGAGCGAGCTATACTTATGATAAATTCGTAACAGTATCTGGATCGCTTAGACGTGATGGTTATTCTGGTTTTACAAAAGAATGGGGAACATTTTATGGTGTGGGGGCAAGTGTAGATGTATCTAAGTTTTTAGGTAAAAGTATTGTTAAAAAACTTTCTATAAGAGGAAGTTATGGAGAAAATGGAAATCCGGCAGCTGGAGCTTATGACAAATTTCCCCAAGCAGCACTAAGTGGAGCATATTTATCTGCAAATGGCAGCTATTTATACAATGCAGTAGGAAAGGAAGGTGTAAATTGGGAAAAATCAGTTAAGAGCGATATAGGATTAGAATTTACATTAGGTGAAAAAAGTTTCTTAAGAGGTACTCTTGATATTTATAAAAATGAAAATAAAGATCTTGTGTATAGTGTCCCACTTCCAGGGAGTAATGGAACACCTAGTTATGTGTCAAATATTGCAAGTTTAGTTTCAAAAGGAGTTGAAGCATCATTAACCGCAAGAATTTTGAATAATGAAAGCTTAAACTGGAGTGTCACTGGTAACTATAGCTATAATGAAGGGGAAATTTCGAATTTGAACTCAAATTCTGTTATTCAGCCAGGTGGCCTAAAAGGATGGGCTGTTGGTCATAATGCTACAGAGTACTATACAAGATTGTGGGCAGGAGTTGACCCTTCAAATGGTGATCCACTATGGTATACTGATGAGACTAAGACTGCAACTACAAATAATTCTGGTCTTGCTAAACTTGTTTTTACAGATAAAAGAGCTCTTCCGAAACATATGGCAAGTTTTATAAATGATTTCAGTTATAAGAATTTTAAATTATCATTTATGTTTACTTATCAGGGGAATTACTATGTGTATGATAACTGGGCTTTTGTATATAACAGTGACGGGGCATATGCCTATTTGAATCAATTTAACAGCGCATTGTACGATTCTTGGACACCTGAAAATACAGACGCTTCCAGACCAAAATATATATATGGAGGAAATAAAAATTCAACGGCTGCATCCACCCGAGATTTATTTAAGGGAGATCATATTAGACTTAAAAGTGTAGAAGTTGGTTATAGATTTGACAGGGACTTTTTAGATATAAAAGGACTTAATGGTATATATATATATGCCAGAGGAGTGAATTTATGGACTTATGCATTTGATAAGAAATTATATTTTGATCCTGAATCAAACTCAAATGCGAATTCAAGTGTTGCTGCTAATTTGGGTATTTATGACCAGACGCAGCCAAACTTGAGACAATATATTTTCGGTATATCAGTAGACTTTTAAAAAATAAAAAATGAAAAACTTTAAAATAAAAATAGCTTTAGTGGGATGTGTTCTCTTTTTCACCTCGTGTAGCAATGAATTCTTAGATGAAAAGCCTACAACAACTCTTCCTTTAGATGTGGCTATTACTAATGAGCTTACACTTAAGACTGCTATTAATGGATTATATAATATGATGCAGACTACAGGAGCTTTGGATCTAAATGTTCCAGCTGATCCTATACAGACATCTTATGGGGGTGTTATCTTAACTTTTAATGAATTATTAGCTGATAATGCATTTGTAGGATTGAAAAACTCAAACAGATTTGCAACAACAAGAAATAAAGATCTTTCTTTTTATGTAGCAACAAATACAGACATTGGGAGTTTATGGAATTCATTATATAGAATTATTGCTAATGCAAATTTAGTTATTGCAAATGAAGGAAAGATTGCAGATGATTTGAACACTTCAATAAAGCCAGAAAATTACTTTGCACAAGCTCATGCTATTAGAGCCTTAGCATATCTTCAATTAGCTTCGTTTTTTTGTGATAATTATGGGGAAACAAATCAACAGCTAGGTTTGCCATTGACAGATCAATTTGATATTCAGGTGAAAAAAAATAGATCTACAGTACCACAAACATATGATTTTATCTTGGCTGACTTAACAAAAGCAGAACAAAATATTTTATCTACATATTCTGGGGATGAAAGAACAAAAAACATGACACTGCACGCTGTAAATATGATTTTTGCCAGATATTATTTGGCTATTAAAGATTATGCACAAGCTCAGCAATATGCAGATAAGGTGTTAAATGTATTTACTGGTTTATCTAAAAACGATGCAGCAAATTATTTTGAAGTAAGCTCTGAAGGAGAAACAGCAGAAACAATATTTCAGCTTGATAATAATTCCAAAGATTTGCCAAGTTCTAATGATGGTTTATTAGCTACTTGGTCATCACAAGGAACATACAAACATAATTTTGCAACAAGAGCTTTTTATAATAAGCTATCTAATACTGATGTCAGAAAAAATACATGGTATCAAAGTAATGCATTTGTACTTGCATTAGGAGATAATCCCAAGCCTATAGATGTTTTAAAATATAAATCTTTTGAAAGAGATATTGTTGTATTTAGAAGAAGTGAAGCTGTATTTATCAGATTAGAGTCTCTTTATCATACTAATCCTGCTCTTGCTCTTAGTGAACTTAATACTTGGGTTAGCACAAACAGAGATACTGCTTATAATTTTGCCGGCTCTGGTGCAGATTTGTTAAATGAAATCCTTTTCCAGAAAAATGCTGAATTATTTTTAGAAGGAACAAGAAGAAGTGATCTGAAAAGAAATAATATTGGATTTACAAATTCACAAACACAAGTTGTTTTAACTCCAGATAAAAGAGAATTTAGATTTTTACCAATTCCTCAAGGAGAGTTGAATAATAATCCTAATATAGTCCAAAATACTGGATATTAATCCATAAATTTTAATTTAATCCGAAGAGGTTGCTTTTTAAAGTAGCCTCTTTTATTTTTTCAGATAGCTAGTTTTAATCAAGAAAATACCATATCCTATCTCGAAAATGTAATCTTATTCTGATAATTCTTGGGAGTAGTGCCTTCGAGTTGTTTGAATACTCTTGTAAAGTAATTGGTGTCTGAGAATCCCGTCTGATAGGCGGTTTCTTTAATGCTGTTCTGATCTGCCAGTAATTCTTTAGCCCTGTTGATTCTCTCTTGCAAAATAAATTCATTGGGAGAAGTCCCCAGCTCATCTTTGAACATTCTAAAGAAATTGGATTTGCTTACATAAGCCAATCTTGCAATACTGTCAATAGAAAGTTTCTGATGGAGGTTTTTCTTAATATAATCTACCACGAAGCCTATCCTTGATTTATTTTTTACCATATTTTTTACCACCATGCTTCTTGCCTGGGTTTGCATAAGCCTGATCAGCAGTTCTTTCAGGGCAAAATCAGCCATGATGTCTTTTTGAGAATTATTATCCATAGCAATTCTCATAATATTATTGGTTGCTGAGGCCAGGGCCTGATTATTAAAAAGGAAATACTCATCCAGCTGAATGTTCCACTGTGAGGTTTCATCCACTTTTGGGAGACTATAGTTCAGGTAATTCAGCGAGTCCTCTATAAACTCGGGATTTAAGCTTAAAGAAATACATTGGGTAGGCGTTTCATCAGCTTCAGGAAAATCAATGACCATAGTTTCTCCCGGAGCAACCAGGATGCTTTCACCGGGGAAATAATCAAAATAGTTGGTCTTATTATCCAGTTTCATATGTTTTTTGCCTCTCAGCATTGCTGTAAATGCTATATTATCGAAGTGAAGTTTTACATCAAAAGCCGCTTTATGCGTTTCATAGATACTGAATTCACAATTGTTTAGATTGAATTTTGTCTGGTTTTCAACAATGTTCAATAGCTTATTTTCCTTGATTAATTCAGGAGTGTCTAATAAATATTTATTATTGTTATTCATTTCTAAACATTTTAAAGGCGCAGGTAACTCAAATATAGAGAATTTGCCTGTACGTTGCTGTTAATAAAATGATAAAATTGAACATCTGCACTATTCTGCACTTTTTTTATACGATTGTGCTATATGTTTTTATGGTTGTACATGTAATTTGGCATTACAGAAAAATGTAAAACATACTAATATGAGCACTATTACAGAACCAAGATCAGCGACTCTTTTACAGCGTCCTGAATTTAAAAACAGATATGATAATTATATTGACGGAAAATTTACACCCCCTGTTAACGGGCAGTATTTTGATGTAGTTTCTCCTGTAGACGGTAAAAATTTCACTCAGGTGGCCCATTCCTCTAAAGAAGATCTGGAACTGGCAGTAAATGCTGCAGACAAGGCTTTTCAGTCCTGGAAAAACACCTCATCTACAGAGAGAAGTATCATCCTGAATAAAATTGCAGACAGAATAGAACAAAACCTTGAATACCTTGCTATTGTAGAAACCATTGATAATGGAAAAGCAGTAAGGGAAACGTTGGCAGCAGATTTACCGCTGGCAATAGATCACTTCAGATATTTTGCTTCTGTGATCCGTGCAGAAGAAGGATCCCATAACGAATTGGATAAAGATACCGTATCCCTTATCGTACACGAACCTCTTGGTGTTATTGCCCAGATTATCCCATGGAACTTTCCTATACTGATGGCGGTATGGAAGCTGGCTCCGGCATTGGCCGCCGGAAACTGCGTGGTTTTAAAACCTGCAGAAAGCACTCCGGTTTCTATTATGGTCATGATGGAGCTTATCGGTGACCTTCTGCCTGCAGGAGTAATTAATATTGTGAATGGATTCGGAGCAGAATTGGGAAGAGCTTTAGTAACCCATCCTAAGGTTTCTAAGGCGGCCTTTACAGGTTCTACAGCTACAGGACGTCTGGTGATGCAGTACGCTACAGAGAACATTATTCCTGTCACGTTGGAGTTGGGAGGAAAATCACCCAACGTTTTCTTCAGTTCAGTAATGGATGCAGATGATGCATTTTTGGATAAAGCTATTGAGGGAGCTGTTCTTTTTGCCCTTAATCAGGGAGAAATCTGTACATGCCCTTCAAGGCTGCTGGTTCAGGAAGATATTGCAGATGCTTTCATCGAAAAGGTGATCGAGAGGGTAAAAGCAATCAAAGTGGGAAATCCATTGGATAAAACCGTGATGATGGGAGCTCAGGCCTCGCAGATTCAAAAAGATAAAATACTTTCCTATATCCAGTTAGGAAAAGAGGAGGGAGCAGAAGTACTGGTAGGAGGTCATGTTAATGATTTGGGAGAAGATCTTGAAAACGGATTTTATATTCAGCCAACCATTTTCAAAGGAAACAACAGGATGAGAATATTCCAGGAAGAGATTTTTGGTCCTGTTCTGGCGTTTACAACTTTTAAAGATGAAGAAGAAGCGGTAAAAATTGCTAATGATACTATTTACGGCCTTGGAGCCGGAGTTTGGACCAGGGATGCACACCAGCTGTACAATATTCCACGTCAGATTGAAGCAGGAAGAGTTTGGGTAAACCAATACCACTCTTATCCGGCAGGAGCACCTTTTGGGGGATATAAGCAGTCGGGAATCGGAAGGGAGAACCATAAAATGATGCTTGATCATTATCGTCAGACTAAAAACATGCTTATTTCTTATAACAAAAATAAGTTAGGCTTCTTTTAATATTTAAATTTAGGACGTGCCCGATTGCCTTGGCTTTTCCAGGGCAAAACGGTCGGGCTATCCAGGGCTTTACTTCGTTTCGGTGCTTCATTACATTCCGCACCGGCTCGTACCTCGCCGCCCTTACTATCCTTCACGCGGAGAAATAGGGTGTGTACCGGACTAGCAGTCTATTTATTCAGAAAATATAATAACCTCAAAGAAAACAATTCAAAACATAAAATATGATTCCAAAAACAATGAAAGCCGCCGTAGTTCAAGGCTACGGACAGCCACTGAAGATTGAAGAAGTGCCCGTAAGAGAACCCGGCAGATATGAAGTTCTGGTAAAGGTGATAGCCTGTGGAGTCTGTCATACAGATTTACATGCTGTAGATGGTGATTGGCCGGCAAAGCCTAAGATGCCGCTTATTCCGGGACATGAAGGAGTAGGAATTGTAGTAGCCTGCGGACCGGAAGCTTTTGTAAAAGAAGGAGATGCGGTAGGTGTTCCCTGGCTGTATAGTGCCTGTGGCTGCTGCGATTATTGTATAACGGGATGGGAAACACTTTGTGAAGCCCAGAAAAACGGAGGATACAGTGTAGATGGAGGCTTTGCAGAATATGTAATTGCAGATTCCAGGTATGTAGGACATTTAAAATCCAATGTTAACTTTCTGGAAATAGCGCCAATTTTATGTGCAGGAGTAACAGTTTATAAAGGATTAAAAGAAACAGAAACAAAGCCCGGAGAATGGGTAGCCATCTCAGGAATCGGAGGATTGGGACATGTAGCGGTTCAGTATGCTAAAGCAATGGGAATGCACGTTGCCGCCATTGATGTAGCAGATGATAAACTCGACCTGGCAAAAAAATTAGGGGCTGATCTGGTAGTCAATGCCAAGAATACGGACCCTGGAGAATATTTGCATAAAGAAGTTGGCGGGATGCACGGTGCATTGATTACAGCAGTATCTCCAATTGCCTTCAAACAGGGAATAGATGTTTTACGGAGAAAAGGGACTATTGCGCTTAACGGACTTCCTCCCGGATCTTTTGAACTTCCGATTTTTGAAACTGTTTTAAAGAGAATAACCGTGAGAGGCTCTATCGTGGGAACCAGAAAGGATATGCAGGAGGCACTGGATTTTGCCAATGAGGGGCTTGTAAAAGCTACAGTAACCCCCGCAAAGCTCGAAGATATTAATGATGTTTTTGATAAAATGAAGAAAGGGCAGATTGATGGCAGAGTCGTATTAGACATTGCCGGCTCAAATTAAAACATGATGAGTATTTTATGTCCGGCAGACTAATCTGCCGGACTTTTTTCAATATAAAAATAAAAAAATGGAAGGAAAAATAGCA
Source organism: Chryseobacterium sp. WG23 (assembly GCF_024586575.1). Lineage (NCBI taxonomy): Bacteria > Pseudomonadati > Bacteroidota > Flavobacteriia > Flavobacteriales > Weeksellaceae > Chryseobacterium > Chryseobacterium sp. WG23. The sequence goes on along the minus strand of NZ_JALCZE010000007.1, from coordinate 270,685 downwards.
AGACTTTCAGCAACGGAAAAGGCACTTGACGTCATTCGGGAGCTTGAAAATAAGTATGGTGCCCTGATGTTTTATCAGGCTGGAGGATGCTGTGAAGGAACGCAGCCCCAATGTTTTGAGAAAGGAGGGTTTTTCCCCAGAATGAACGATGCTATGATTGGAACCATCAATGGATATGAATTCTGGATAGACCGGGATTTATTCGAATATTGGAAATATTCGCACTTTACCCTCGATGTGGCAGAGGGCTTTGGACCGGGAGGTTTCTCTCTCGAAACACCTTTGGGGAAAACATTTAAAGTTCAGTACAGGCTTTTTACTCCCGAAGAATATGAAAACCTGGAGCCGGTAAAACGCAGTGAATAGAATCCTGATAGATATAGATTCATACAGAATGTAATGCTTTCAGTGCACTACAGAAGAATATTCTTGACTTATAGAGCTCAGCTCTCTTTCAAAATCGTATTTTCCTTTTATGATCTCTCTTTTTAATACGAAATATTGAGTTCCCGTCATGAGTGAAGAAACTGCAATAAAAGAAAGATGCTGACCTCCATTTTTTACATTGACAGCAACTGCAGCTATGAAGAAACATAACAAAAGTATAAAGGTGAAAATCTGAAAAGGGGAAGGAATATATGTTAAAGAAACAGTGGTTATAGTATTCTGATCATACAGACTTCCTTTAATCACCGGATAATTCAGGTTGATATCAAATAAATGTCTTCTCCTCTTAATAGTAAAGTTTTTTTCATTAACTATTCCCCGGTATTCAAATCTTGTGGGAATTGTTGAATCTGAAATCAAGGATATAAAAGTAGTATTGGTTGTATAAGTAATTTTCCTTAGTCCTTTATTAAGTTCAGCTATATTGATGTTAATTTCAATGTTTTTACTGGTGTATAAACCGATACTTTGAAAAAATGAATTCATGGAAAATAAATCTTAATCGGTTATTATAGAAGTTTTTATGTGGAAATTGATCGAAGGTCATTCTACAATCAGGTCTTCACAAACCGGTTTACAAACATTGCTGCAACTATATCACCTACAGCGTTCAGAACAGTGGCTAACGGGTCTACCAATGTTCCGATAATCATCACAGCAGGAATAGCTTCCTGGGGTAATTTATACACCGAAATCATCAGCATTTCACCGATATATCCACCATTGGGAATACCTCCGGCTACAATACTTACAAAAACAGTAATTCCCAGTGCCAGCAACAGATTCGCCGGATCAAAAAAATCTTTTCCAATAATTAAAAAAGCAACATAGATTTTTATAATGGAAGACATGGAAGATCCGTTTTTATGGAGTGTTGTCCCAATAGGAATAACCAGGTTGGCAATAGAGTTAGGTATTCCAATTTTAGAGGCTGCCTGTAAGTTGGCAGGCATGGTAGCAAAACTGCTGCAGGTACTTATGGCAGTAAGGCTGGGATAAATGGCGTTGGTCCAGAAATTTCTAACTCCTTTTTGCCCATTGGCCATAAAAGCATACATTGAAAAAAAGACAAAGAAATAAATAATTCCGGCAATATAGTACAAGCCTAAAGGCTTAGCATAAAATCCAAAGAGCTGAGGCCCTAAAGTAGCCACCTGAAAAGCAAAATAAGCTCCAAGACCAATAGGGGCCAGATTCATGATCAATAAAAGTAGCTCTTTCATGACTTCATATCCTGAAGCAATAAAAACTCTGAAAGGTTCTCCCTTTTCTCCTGCTTTCCGGGCAGCAAAACCCGTCATAAAAGCAAATATAAGAAGGGCCAGCATATTCTGCCTTGAAAAAAGAGCTGTAAATTCCCCTACGGTAAAAAATCCAACAATCCTGTCACCCCATGTATCATTATTAGCGGCCTCTGTAATAGCTTCAGAGCTTCCCGAAACCCCGGAAACAGGGAAGAGATAGACTGCACAGATGGTAAAAACGGCAGCCGTCAGGATGAAGAATAAAAAGGTAAGAGCCATAATAAGAATAATCTTTCCAAATTTTGACTGCTGCTCCAAAGAAGCAATAGAATTGGAAACAGCAAAGAATACCAGAGGTACTACACTTACAAAAAGAAGGTTAAGAAAAATATCTCCCAAAGGTTTTATATACCCTACAATACCGGGAGCAGCTATTCCTATAATGCTTCCAACACTAATTCCTAAGAGTAATAATATAATTCCGGAGTAGTTTTTTAGTACCTCTTTCATGTGAAGTTTTTTTTCAAATATAAGTCTTTTCCAAGTGTAAGCAGAAAATAGATCTATTATTTTAAAATCTGTTTTATCACCCAATTTTGAAATATTATTTAAAATTGGACTGCTTGTATTGTTAATCATGAAATTTTATACTACAAATATTTTAATTAATAAAATTATTTAAATTACATTTAATGTAATTATTTTTACATAATTACATTTTATTGTTAATTATTATTAGATTTTATTATTAAAAATGTTTTAAAATTAAATAATTATAATATATTTGTGAACTGTTTAATTTAAAAAACATTACAAATATGATGAGAAGTAACAAAATTTCGTTATTGCTGATTGCTGTAGCAATCACTGTAAGTTGTAACTCTGATAGACTCAGTGATACACCTGAATCTAATCCCAATTCGAATGCTGCTGTGAATTCTGATGAAGTAGCTTCTGCTGATTCCAAGCCTATTCCTGGACAGTACATTGTTGTTTTGAATGATGGTGTTCTTGATAAAAGTGGCCTTGCTGTTTCTAAAGGTGCACTCCAGAATAGAGAGGCTTATTTAAGACAAACAGGATCACTGTTGAATAAATTAAAAAGCAAAGATAATGGATTGAATTTGAGTATTAATAGTCAAAAGATTTCTAATGCTTTTGGATATGCCCTTGAAGGTTTTGTTGCAAAAAACCTTACTGATGCTGAGGTAGAAGCACTTAGGAAAGATTCTAAAATCAAAAGTGTTGAACAGGATTATCAGGTTTCGTTAGGGAAAACAACCGGGATCATTGCTAAAGCTTCTTCAACACAGGAGATTCCTTGGGGGATTACAAGAGTTGGAGGTGCAGGAGATGGAACTGGAAAAACAGCTTGGGTTATTGATTCCGGAATTGATTTGGATCATCCGGATCTTAATGTAGATACACAAAGAAGTGTTTCCTTTGCCGGAGATAACAATCCTGATGATGGAAACGGGCATGGAACCCATGTTGCCGGAACTATTGCTGCTATTAATAATAGTATTGGAGTTGTTGGAGTTGCTGCCGGAGCTAAAGTTGTCGCACTGAAAGTTTTAAAGAGTGATGGAACAGGAGATTTTTCATGGACTGTTTCTGCTTTAGATTACGTATATGCAAATGCCTCAGCAGAGGATGTTGTCAATATGAGTTTAGGTCCTAATTCACGATATAGAGATTCAGCTACAGAACAAGCTGTTTTAAAAGTAGCGGAAAAGGGTATTAGACTAGCAATAGCAGCAGGTAATTCTTATGATGATGCCAGTTATTATTCACCGGCTGCTGCTAATGCTACTAATGTTTATACTATTTCTGCTTCGGCTGAAGGAGATTATTGGGCTTATTTTTCTAATTATGGATCTCCTGTAGATTATGCAGCTCCGGGATTCCAGGTAAAATCAACATGGTTAAACGGCGGCTACAATACCATTAGCGGAACATCCATGGCATCTCCTCATGCTGCCGGAGTTCTTTTATTAGGTGCTCCAAGCACAGATGGTGCTACTCCAAAACCGGCTTATTGGGAATATTATAATGGATTTAGGAGTGATTTTACATATGGTCCAATTTTTACCGGAAGATATAGTCCTACAAATATTTATACGAAAGCTGACTACCGTTATGATAAAGACGGTGTGGCAGATAAAATTATTCATAGATAATTTATTTATAATTCTAATAAAAAGGGATGAGATTACTCATCTCTTTTTTTGTCTATAAGAATTTTTAATATTTTTTTTCATGTTTTTAAGGGTTTTCTTATGGGGTTTTCAAAGATAAATTTCATAAATTTGAGTAAACATCATTTCTATGGCTTATATAGATTACTATAAAATTTTAGGCGTAGATAAAAACGCAACACAGGATGATATCAAGAAAGCCTATCGAAAGCTGGCCAGAAAACTACATCCTGATCTTAATCCCGACGATAAAGAGGCAGAAAAAAAATTCAAAGAACTGAATGAAGCCAATGAAGTGCTCAGTAATACTGAAAACCGTGCTAAGTATGATAAATACGGAGAACATTGGAAACATGGTGAAGAATACGAAAAAGCCCAGCAACAGCAAAAACAATATCAACAGCAGCAGAATTATAGCAGAGGATATTCCGGAGCCGATTTTGGTGAAGAGGAAGATTTTTCAGATTTCTTCCAAAGTATGTTTGGCGGAGCTGGCGGCTTTAGTAAAAGCTCACGGGGAAGTGCCTCCGGAAAATTTAAAGGGAAGGATATTCAGGCAGAGCTTAATCTGAATTTAAGAGATGCCGCTACCACCCATGCGCAGACTTTTGAAATCAATGGTAAAAAAGTAAGAATTACTATTCCCGCAGGGGTTTACGACGGACAGCAGATTAAGTTGAAAGGACATGGAAATCCCGGTTTTAACGGTGGCCCTCACGGAGATCTGTATATTACATTTAATATCCCTGCTGATCCGGATTTTGAGAGAATAGGGGATGATCTGAAAACTAAGGTCGTTATCGATATGTACACCGCTGTTTTGGGAGGAGGCATAAAAGTAAATACCCTCGACAGCAGCGTCAATCTTAAAGTGAAACCGGAGACTCAAAACGGAACGACGGTAAGACTTAAAGGAAAAGGCTTTCCTGTTTACAAAAAAGAAGGTCAGTATGGTGATCTTTTTGTAACCTATGAAGTGAAATTGCCGGTAAACCTTACCGAAAAGCAGAAAGAACTTTTTGAACAACTAAAAAATTCCTAGGCTATGAGTGAAAGAATATCACGGGAGGAACTCGTAAAAATCTATAATATAGAAATCACTTTTTTTGATGATCTTGTAGAATATGGTTTGTTAAACATTCATATTGAAAATGATATCCATTATCTGATGTATGAAGACCTGCCGGAACTTGAAAAATTTTCCAACTGGCATTATGATCTTGAAATCAATCTTCCCGGTCTGGAAGTGATCCATAATATGCTGAAGAAACTGAATGCCTTAAAAAACAGAAACCGGGAACTGATGAACAAACTTAATGCTATAAGTGATCAATATGAAGATATTTAGCTAGCTTTGCAGCTTTATAAAGCAAACTATATATTTATATTATGAGTGAAGAAAAGGTGATCGTACTAAGGCCTGACAGAAAGACGTTTGAAGACATTTATTTTAGCGGAAACCAGGGAAATTTACTTTTCTCACCTACTACCAGAAGTAAGACCATCACAACAATTGTAGCTGCTGCTATTCTATTTATTGCATTTCTTTTGAAAGACAGCTTGAGTAAGGATAGCCGGGGAGTCTTATATTTTTTAAGTTTTATATTTCTCCTTTGTACGGTTTTTCTGTCTGTAAGCATTAATAAAGTGTCCAGATGGAAGAAACAGGTGAATCATTATCTGGGAGTACTTGAAAAATGTAAGCTTTACGAAATAAGATGTGATTCTCTTTTTTTTACGGTAAATATAGATGGAGAGAAAGAAACCAGTGAATGGAAAGACTTTGAATATTTTGATGCTAATAATGAATTTATTGCTCTGGAAGGTAAGTACAGTTATATGTTTCCAAAGAAGTCAATGACTGAAAGGGAGTATAATCTACTCAAAAAAATACTTAAAGAAAATATTAATAAAGAATAAAAAAAATCAGAACAATTGCTCTGATTTTTGTTTTATCGTGAAGTGATCGTTTATTAATCAAGCCAGCCCATTTCCTTCATCCATTCGTCATTGTAAATTTTTCCTACATATCTTGAACCGTGGTCATGAAGTAAAACAACAATGATATCATCTTTGGTGAACTGATCTTTCATCTGAATCAGGGAGGCAATAGCACTTCCTGCAGAATACCCACAGAAAATACCTTCTTCTTTAGCCAGCTTTCTAGCATAGATGGCCCCGTCTTTATCGGTTACTTTTTCAAAATGATCAATGACAGACATATCATAGTTCTCAGGAATGATATCTTCTCCAATTCCTTCTGTAATGTAAGTATAGGCATGGTCATAGTGAAGTTCTCCGGTTTCATGGAATTCTTTCAGGATAGAGCCATACGTATCTACTCCGATTATTTTAATGTCCTGGTTTTTTTCTTTGAAGAATGTTCCACATCCTGTAATCGTACCTCCTGTTCCTGCACCGGCTACAAAGTGAGTCAGCTTTCCTTCTGTCTGCTCCCAGATTTCAGGCGCTGTAGACTCATAATGAGCTGTTCTGTTTGATAAATTGTCATATTGGTTCACATACCATCCGTTCTCCGTTTCTTTGGCCAGTCTTTTGGAAACTGAATAATAAGAACGCGGGTCAGTAGGCTTTACATCAGTAGGACATACAATAACCTCAGCGCCTACAGCACGAAGAATGTCACATTTTTCTTTGGATTGTTTGGAATTCGTTACAAAGATACATTTGTATCCTTTGATGATAGCTGCAAGCGCTAATCCCATTCCTGTATTTCCTGAAGTTCCCTCAATGATGGTTCCTCCAGGTTTTAATCTGCCGTCTTTCTCAGCGTCTTCTATCATTTTAAGAGCCATTCTGTCCTTTACTGAATTTCCGGGATTGAAAGTCTCTACTTTTGCTAAAACTAATGCCGGAAAGTCTTCTCCTAATACATTGTTAAGTTTTACCAGCGGTGTATTACCTATAGTTTCAAGAATATTTTTTGCGTATTTCATAAATGTTTTATATGCGTGACAAAGATAAGGCTTTTAAATTATTTTTGTTGTGGATAAAATGTGGATAACGTGTGAGCAACATCGATATTCACATCCAAAAATGGTATCAGCTGCTTATGCTTCTTTCCGTTACTAATTATATTTAATTGCTTTTACCGGTGAAATTTTACTGATCAGATAACTTGGGATAATCAAAGCAAGCCCTGAGATGATTAAAATTCCCACTGAAATAGAAATAATGGCAATAGGATTAAGATCTACCGGAACGGTGCTTACGTAATAATTTTCAGGATTAAGTTTAATAATTCCGAAGAATTTTTGAATCAGAATAAGACCTAATCCAATGGCATTTCCATATAAAAGCCCGGGAATCATAATAATAAGTGTATAGTTGATAAAAGTGGCCCGGATCTGGGAATTGCTGGCTCCTAATGTTTTAAGAAGACCTATGGAATTGGTTCTTTCGATGATAAGGATCAGAAGAACCATAATAATATTAATAACCACTACAATGAGCATAATAATAATGATTAAAGCAATATTCGTATCGAAAATGCTTATCCAGTCATTGATTTGCGGAAACTTTTCTGTCGCTTTTTCTGCGTAATTTTTATATCCTATCAGTTTCTCAATATCGGGAAAATCTTTATCTATATCGTTGACATTTTTAAGGAAGATATCCAGTCCTCCGGCTTCATCGGGCTTCATATCCAGAATTCTTCTTACATGATTGATCCCTCCAAGAACGAATTGATCATCAATCATCTTAATATCGGTTCTATAAATTCCAAGTACACGGAACTTACGATAAATTGGCTTTTGATCTGCCTTTAAAAAAACAGTGACAATACTATCGTTGAGCTTTAGGTGAAGATCGTTAGCCACTTTCTGTGAAATGGCTACATCGTTGTTGAAGCCTACTTCTGTGACGTTGGGAGTAGTACCGGCAATTAAGAATTTCTTAAACCTGAGGCTGTCAAAATCTTTTCCAACTCCCTTAAATGTAATGCCTGCAAAGCTATGCTCATTCCGCATAATACCGGTAACTGTGGCATATTTCTGGATGCTTTCCACATCGGGAAGTTCTTTGATCTTAGGAATATTGAGCCCCTGGTTATCAAGGACTGAAGTATTATAGGAAGAATTGGAACGTGTAGACCTTACGGTAATATGTCCGCTGAAATCTGCCAGTCTTTCTTTAATAGCTTTTTTAGAACCAAAGCCTGTGGCCACGGTAATTAAGGAAACAATGATTCCCAAAGCCACAGAAAGTCTGCCAATGAAGATGATAACTCTTGAAAGGTTATTTTTGTTATCTTTGGAAAATGCTATTTTTCTAGAGAAATATAAAGGAAATTTCAAGCTTATGAATTTAGATTTCAAAATTAAAAATTTACTTCTTATTTGCCTAATTTTTTTAGGAGTATTCAACCAATATTATTCTCAGGCTCAAGTTCAACCGGATTTTAAAACCGGAGCCGATCAGCCTGAATTGTATTTACCCCTGTTAAAAAACAAAACGATTGGCATTGTGACCAATCAAACCGGGCTGATGAGTGATAAGAATCATCTGGTAGATTTTTTAGTAAAAAATAAGATTAACATTAAAGCTATTTTTGCTCCGGAACATGGGTTCAGAGGAGATGCTGATGCCGGTGCGAAAGTGAAAAATGGAGTAGATGTAAAAACAGGGTTGCCCATTGTTTCATTATATGGCAATAATAAAAAACCAAAACCTGAACAGCTAAAAGGTATTGACATTGTTCTTTTTGATATCCAGGATGTAGGCGTGAGGTTTTATACCTATATCTCTACATTAACTTATTTAATGGAAGCCGGTGCTGAAAATAATGTTGAAATCATGGTTCTTGACCGCCCGAATCCACATGACGGTTATACTGACGGCCCTGTTTTAAGAAAAAAATGGGCAAGCTTTGTAGGCATGCATGAAGTTCCTGTAGTATATGGGCTGACAATTGGAGAATATGGAAAAATGGTAAACGGAGAAAAGTGGCTGAAAAATGGTGTTCAGGCTAAATATACCCTTATTCCAATGAAAAATTACCATAAAAAACAACGGTATCCAATTTTAGATAAACCTTCTCCCAACTTACCGAATGATAAAGCCATTAATCTTTATCCTAGCTTATGCTTTTTTGAAGGAACTCAGGTTTCTGTAGGAAGAGGAACAGATATCCCTTTCCAGGTTTATGGTTCTCCGTGGACAGAGAAACTGCCATATGAGTTTACTCCCAAACCAAGCTATGGGGCTAAAGATCCTTTTCTGAACGGAAAGCTCTGCCATGGTGAAAATCTTTCGAAATACCCAAAAGATTTAAGAGAACTTAACCTTGAATGGGTTATAAAAGCATATCAGAATTATAAAAACCCCCAGCTGGATTTCTTCCTGAAGAATCTATGGTTTGATACATTATCCGGAACCGATGAATTCAGAAAGCAGATTATTGCCGGTAAAACCATTCCGGAAATTAAAGCTTCGTGGAAAAAAGACCTGGCTGATTTTGAAAAGATCAGAACCAGGTATGTGGTTTATGAAGACTGATTAATCAAAATGCTGAGGTGGGTTTTTGTCATTTTTACCTTTGTTTAAGATAAATAAACCCACAGTTAACCCAACAACTCCTGCAAAAGCAGTGAGCAAAGCTCTTTGTAATTTATCAGGAAGATCATTCCCAAGGTAGTTCATTAAAAAAAGGATCACAAAAGTGATCACTGAAATGATAATATGATTTCTTCCGAATGGTTTCATTGTATTATTTAAATTTGTAAGAGATCATGACTCCTCCTCTGTATGGGATAAATTCGCCACTTTTATTAAGACCGCTTGCCTGATCATATCTTTTTCCTGTTGTTTTATCATACCCTTTATAAAAACTCTGGGATGTTCCAACAGTACCATAGATGTCAAGATTCCAACGGTCAGATAACTGAAACTGATAGCCGGCAGTTAGCCCCAGCATAATAGAAAATCCTTTTTGGTAAAGATTGGAGTTGATATAAGTATCACCATTTTCCCTGACAATAACCCTATCATTCCAATAGTTCCATTTTTGAACATTATAGGCTGCAAAAGCAAGATTCGCTCCCAGATACCAGTGTTTAAAAGCCTCTTTGAAATAATACCTGCCTTCTACAGAAGCAGAATAATATTGAAGCTTATGTCCGGCAAAAGATTTCCATGGGGAAATAAAAACATCTCCCTGAATGGTATATTTAGGGCTTATCTGCTTTTCTACACCGGCGTTGATGATTCCTATGGGTAGAAAAAGAGCGTTCCCCTTTATGTATAAACTTTTATCCTGTCCTTGTTCCTGTTCCTGAGCGTTTAAAGTACCTATTGCTAGGAAGGCTAAAGCGCCTGTCAATAATTTATAATTCATCGGTGTGTTATTGTATTTGATTTAATAGCTCTTCGGCCAGTTTTGAATCTTTATGGGTTTGAGTGGCTATATTTTTAGACATTTCTGCATAATTCTTTGCCATTTCTTTATTGCCTGTAAGAAAATACAGCTTGGCGAGAATATAAGTGTTTTCAGAGGTTTCACTTCTCATCACAGACTTTTCTGCCCATTCTGTGGCCTTCTTTAATGAGGCTGGTGTTTTGATATGATCACTGAATATCCATGCAGCCCTTAATAGTTCATTGGGTTCAAAAGCATCAGCATTTTTATAATAGTCTAACGCAGCTTTCTCAAATTCCGGAAAATTAGCGTTCTGCTCGTAATAGCTAAGTTTGGTCTGATTAAGCTTTGTGATGGCTGCCTCTTTACCTACCAAAGGCTCGGCTGCTTTCATAAAGGTATCGTCATTGATTCTTTTATTTTTATCATCAATGGACTGTTCTACTATTTTGGATAATTTCAGCTGAGCATCAAATTCTTTATAGGTATCTTCAGGTAAAAACTTAATAATTTCAGCTTTTCTTGAAGTGAAAACAGTATAATTACGGTCTTCTGTTGACTTTACGAAATAGAGCAGGAGGCCGATTTCTTCTTTTGAAAGCTCTTCAGTCTTTTTTTTGTTTTCAAAATATCTTTCCGAAGCTTTTTTAGCGAAATCAAAATCACTGCTGGAGTTCAGTTTCATGACATTGATCAGAAATTCGGGATCTTTTTCACCATTGGCAAAACGTTCTTTCAAAGAACCTTTTTTATTGCCCGGAGAATTGATGTCCTGTGCCATAGTCACAAACATACCTGCCTCCATATATCCGGAGTTTTGAGAAACAAGTTCACCTTCGCCATTTAAAAAAAGATAGGTAGGATAAGACCGTACTCCATATTTAGCTGCAATTTCACGTCCTTCACCTTTTTCCATGTCGAATCTTGCATTAATGAAGCTGGTATTGAAATAATCTCCAACGGATTTTTGAGTGAAAACATTTTTTTCCATCATCTTACATGGGCCGCACCAGGAAGCATAGGCATCTAGAAAAACCAATTTCTTTTCCTTTTTTGCCTTTGCGATAATATCCTTGAATGGTAATTCCTGGAACTGGATAGACTCTTGAGCTGAGATAATGATAGAACAAAAAATAGATATCCCGGAGATGATCTTCTTCATTTTCAAATTAGATTTGTAGGCGAAGATAATTAATTTTCAAAACATAAAGAGCTGATTCCGCTTCCTGATAGAGTATATTAACTAATTTTAAGATTTATGACTGCTTTGGTTAACAGATCATATGAAAATAACAACCGGAATTTAAACTTACAGATTTTGAAAGCTAACTTCAATGTCACTTCACATTGGGGTGTACTTATTAAATATTAGTTTAAGCCGCTCATACTTTCAAAAATAGGGTAAAGCCTACAACAATCAATTACTAAATTTTCCGCTTATAGTTGATTTTTTAATAGGATGATCCATTATTTTGTTTATCATTTTTATGCTCCTTACCCCAGATTTCCAATTCATTCAGTATGGGAATTAATCTTTTACCAATCTCGGATAATTCATATTCTACTCTCGGAGGAACTTCTGCATAAATATTTTTGATAATCAAATTTTCATGTTCCATTTTTTTCAGCTGAAGGGTAAGCATTCTTTCGGAAATATTGGGAATATTGTTCTTTAATTCATAGAACCTCAGCTTTCCTTGTCTAAGATGATAACAAATAGAGAGGATCCAGCGCCCGCTGATCAGATTAACGGCATATATTTCTGAACAGCTGTGTTCCAGTGTTTTTTTATTTTCATTATTGGTGGATGATTCTTTAATACTCATACTTACATTTTTGTTCGTTTCATACAATCTAATACATACTTGGACAGCATATTACATGTAAGTTAAATTTACAAATAAAAAACAGCAAATATCTTCTTTGCAGATTTCATTTGTATTAAAAATATAACAGCATGGACTTTAACAGAATTGATGAAGATTTAAGAATAAGTATAGAGAATACTCCCTATTCATTAGAAATTGATGAAGATGTATTTTTAAATAATCCTGAGCTAATCCAGAAGGAAAGAAAAGAATTTATAAAAGCGCATCCTTTTAAGCATTCCGATTATATCCTTATAAAAGATATTTTTATAGAAAGTTCAGTGGATAGATATGAAATCAGGTTACATATTTATCAGCCTGAAAAATATAACATGGATAAAACGCTCTTATATTTTCATGGAGGAGGATATGTTTTCGGTTTACCCGAACAGGTGGACAATCAGATGTTCGAAATTGCAGATAAGCTCAATGCAACTATTGTGTCGGTAGATTACCGATTATCTCCTCAGTATCGGTTTCCAGTTCCAATTCTGGATGGTTTTGATGCTTTACAATGGGTGATTAGTGAAGGGGAAGCTCAGTTGGGAATTAATCCTGCTCATATCACGGTTTTAGGAGCCAGCGCTGGAGGTCACCTGGCAGCAGCAGTTACCCAGATGGCTGTAGATCATCATATTGAAAATATAAAGCATCAGTTTTTATTGTATCCGGTAATTCATAACCGGTTAGACACTTCTTCAATGGAAGAGTTTACAGATGCTCTTTTATGGAACAGGATATATGCTCAAACGGCATGGCTTCATTTTTTGGGGGAAGAGAATGTAAATAAACGTATCAGATATGCAGATTTAACTCATTACGATAATTTTACTAAGCTGCCTCCAACAACCATTGTTGCCTGTGAACTGGATCCTTTAAGGGATGAAGATATAGAATTTGCACAGTTGCTGTATAAGGCTGGTGTCAAGACTGAACTATGGGTTATTCCAGGTGCCTTACATGTTTTTGATCTGTTTGATTCTCCCATGAACAATCAATATAAAAAGTTTATGATGGGCAGGCTTTTTTGTAAAACAAATAAAAGGAAAAAATAATATTCAAAAACGTCTTCATGAAGATGGTTTTGAATATTATGAGATGATTTTTCTACGTATTCTGATTATATATATAATTCACTTTTTGGTCCTGAAATCTTTGTTATAATTTTGCAAACGAATAATTTACCTGTAGGAGGAAACAAGAATTTAGAATACATTGAATATTAATTTTAAACGTGCACTGTCTCAGAAATCTGTTTTTATAGCTGCTTTATCTGTTTCTTTAATTGCAGTTGTAGCACTTGCTATTTTGAGCTTTTTAATTACCCGTGACAGCCAGAAAAATACCGAAGATTTCGCAAGGAAAACTTTTGTCCGTAAATATGAATCCGTTGAAAAAGAATTTAGAAATATTGAGGATTATCAATATTTGCTTCGTGCCCTGATCCAAAAAGACGGGTTGAAAAACTATAAAGATTATTCTTCCGTTTTAAATAACCTGAACAAAAAACGTAATCTTTTAGCTTACAGCTGGTATTACTATTATAATGACGCCTCCGGAAAAACCGAGAGTAATACCCCATTGTCTGATGTTTTCAAAAAAACAGGGAATATAGAAAAGTCTGTCACCTTAAAAAATAATGCAGCCGGACATTTCAAAGACCTTCTAATTACCCGTAAAGACAGCTTGTATTGGGTGAGCTATGATTCTTTGCTGCTGCCGGATAAAAATAAACTGTATTATGGTTCTGCTGTAAGTCTGGATGACCTTCATCAATATTTTATCAATGTAGATAAAAGCTCTAATACCTACGCCTATGTTTTTACCAAAGAAGGTATTTGTATTACCCATCCTGAAAAGAAATACCTTGGTAAAAATATTTTTGATTTTACAGATATTAAGCCTAAAGATACATTGAGTAGTAAAACAAAATCAGGATATACCGAAGGCATTGCAATCTCTGAGTATCTGGGAGTTGAAGTCACCCGGTTCATAAAACCCTTAAAAACGGATAATTTTGAAGGATATACCGTGGTTAACCACGTCAATTTTATTATCGATGAAAATGTATACAAAGTAAAAACGTATACCACCTATATTTTTCTGGCAGCATTGTTTCTTATTGTAACGGTCTTTATATTGTTTCAGAGATCTGCTCATATTGCCTATAAGGAAAAAGAAAAAATACAGTCTGAAAAGAACTTATTGTTGGTAGAGAACGAAAAGATGCACAAAGCAGAAGTCATCAACCAGCTTCAGCAGCTTAAAAATAATATCAATCCGCATTTTCTGTTCAATTCTCTGAATTCCCTATATATGCTGATCGGGATTAATAAAGACAATGCGCAAAAGTTTACCATGAATCTTTCAAAGATCTACCGCTATCTTATTGTACCTCCCAAGGAAAATATTGTTTCCGTTGCCCAGGAGATTAATTTTATACAGCAGTATATGGAACTTTTGAAAAGCAGGTTTGATGAAGAGCTGAAGTTTAAATTAGTGATTAATAATCAGGAGAGTTTGGAAAATAAGATTCCTTATCTGTCTCTTCAAATCGTAACGGAAAATGCGATAAAACATAATATAGCAACCATAGATCAGCCTCTGGAAATTATCATTACCATTGAAAAAGAAGGGATCATTGTAAAAAATACCTGGCAGCTCAAAACAGAACCCGTACAGGGAGAGAAATTCGGAATTGATTATTTGAATCAAGTTTATGGATATTTTAAACATAATTTTGTTAATATTTCTGTAGATGGTGAATATTTCATATGTTTTTTGCCATTAATGAAGTGAAAATAAAAATCCATTCACTCCCGAAATATCCCCTCTCACTCCCTAACACTATATATATGATTCTCTTTACCTATAGCTTTGCCCGCTGAAACTAAGATATTTACTATTTGGAATGAATCGGACTATTTTAATGAAGAATTACAGGCTGGCACTGTATTTAGGACTTGCTGTGGCTTCGCCGGCAGTGCTGGCACAGAAAAAAGATTCTGTAAAAACGACTAAAGAAAAAACTGAAAAAGCTGACGTTTCTTCGAAGAAAACAAAAAAAATTGAAGACCTGATCAAAAAAGGAACTTATAAAAAAGGACTTTTTAATACGATCCAGGTAAAAACGGATGTTTATTTTGAAATTCCTGACAGCCTGATGGGACGTCAGTTTTTGGTGGTTAATAAACTGTCTCAGGTACCTATGCAGGTAAATGAAGCTGGTTTAAACAAAGGAATGAACTATGAAAATAAAATCATTTCATTTCACCGTGATACCGTAGCTAAAAAAGTTTGGGTCAGAACTTCAGAAGCGAAAGTTTCTTCCCCTAAAAATGATGCTATTACAAAATCTGTAAAAGATAATTTCTCAGAATCTATTATTGAAGTTTTTGATATTGAAGCTCAAAATTCAGATTCTACGGCGGTAGCCATTAAGGTAAACAAAGTTTTTGATGGAAATCAGAAAAGCTTTAATGATGTTTTGGCTAATGTAGGATTGGGGGGATCAGTGAAATCAAGCCTTTCTTACATTGAAGGCGTGAAGACATTTCCTCAGAACCTTGTGGTGAAATCCCAGTTGTCAACATCCGTGAATGAAGGAGGTGTTGATTTGCCGGTAACACTTGGTGTAACCACTAATCTTGTACTGCTTTCTAAAACTCCTATGAAACCCAGAGTTTCTGATCCAAGAGTGGGGTTTTTTACAGAAAAACACTGGGCATTTAATGATGGCCAACAGAAAATGGATGAGAAATTCTTTATTACCAAATGGAATTTGGAACCTAAAGATGAAGATAAAGAAAGGTATTTGAAAGGAGAATTGGTAGAACCTAAAAAACCGATTGTATATTATATTGATCCATCCACCCCAAAGCAGTGGCGTGAGAAAATTATTGCAGGAGTTCATGACTGGCAAGTGGCTTTTGAGCAGGCTGGTTTCAAAAATGCGGTCATTGCAAAAATGCCGGATGAGAAAGATGAGGATTTTGATATTGATGATGTAAGATATTCGGTGATTACCTATGCAGCTTCTCCTAAATCTAATGCAATGGGGCCTTCGGTAGTGGATCCTAGAAGTGGTGAGATTATAGAGGCGGATATTATCTGGTGGCATAATGTAATGACTTCGCTTCAGGAATGGATGAGAATTCAGATAGGGCCTATAGACCCTAAAGCCAGAGGAAATAAATTCAGTGATGAATATATGGGAGAAGCTATCCGGTTCGTTTCGTCCCATGAAGTAGGACATACTTTCGGATTGAAACATAATATGGGATCTTCCTTCGCCTTTCCTGTAGAGTCACTCCGTTCCAAAGAGTTTACCGATAAGATGGGCGGTACAGCACCTTCTATCATGGATTATGCCCGTTACAATTATGTAGCTCAGCCGCAAGATGGTGTTACTGCTATTACTCCAAAAATTGGAATTTACGATAAATATGCTATCGAATGGGGCTACCGTTGGTATCCTGAAGAATTTTCTGAGAAAAAAGCATTGAGAAATTTAATAGAGAAACATGAGGACGACCCTCTGTATTTTTATGGAGAACAGCAAAGTTATCTGGAAACTATAGATCCGCGTTCACAATCTGAAGATCTGGGTGATGATGCTATGAAGGCCAGTGAATACGGGATGAAAAACCTGAAAATTGTTGTAGATAATCTTTTAAAATGGAGCTATGCAGATGGTAAAGATTATACGGATGCAGGGAAATTGTATTTAGGGGCTATTGGGCAATGGGATCTGTATACCGGTCATGTCATGGCGAATGTAGGAGGAATTTATCTGAACCATACGAATTTCGGAAATAAGAAAAAAGCTTACGAAGCAGTACCTGCAGAAACCCAGAGAAGAGCTGTTGATTATCTTGTTAAGAATGCCATCAACCTTCCGGAATGGTTATTTTTCAATCCGATCTCAGAGAAAACATATCCTGTTAAAAATTCTCCAATGGGACCGTTTGAACAGACTCCTTATACGCTGGTAAGAGGAATGCAGTATGCAAATATTTATTCCCTGTTGATGGATGACAGACTGTTGAGATTATTGGAAAATGAGCTAAAGCATGAGGTTTCGGGGTCAAAAGGGGAAATATATACTGTTGAGAATTTATTTGATCAGATAAGAACTGCTATTTTCAATAAAAGAGGAAGTCTGACGATCCTTGAAAAGATGACGCAGAAGAACTATGTGGACGCTTTAATTGTTTCTGTGAATAAATTATTTGAAAAGACTGCGGTAAAGGCACTGAAGGTAGACAATACCCTGAAAATGCCAATGATCTGTACTTTCCATGAAGATGATAAGGAGCTTAGAAACATTAATTATTCCTCCATGAAAAGAGTATCTGAAGTAACTACCTATAAAAGGGCAGAACTACACAAGGTACTGGATTTACTGAACAGAACCAGATATAAAGGAGATGACGCTTCAAGAGCTCATTACACAGACTTAATTATTCGAATTGAAGAGGCTTTAAATAAATAATCGGCTATGAAAAAAACTCTAATACTTTTACCTCTTTTAGCAGCTAATATCGCGTTAGCGCAACAAAAGAAAACCATCACCGGAAAAATAGAAGATGGAAACACATCTCAAATAATTAGCGGTGCATCTATAAAAATAGAAACACAATCTGTTTCTACAAAAACCGAGCTGGAAGGAGTTATTGAAAGTGTATCTGTAGGTACAGTAACCGATAAGGACGGAAAATTCATATTAGAAATCCCGGCAGACACTAAGTCTGTATCCGTAAGTTATCCTGGCTATGAATCCAGGATTGTTCAGATCAATGAAGGACAGACTCATTATACAATAAGATTGGTCCCTGAGCTTTCTGACAAGAATAAAATACAGGAAGTCATCATTACAGGATATCAGAAAATTGAAAAACGCAAACAGACCTCAGCGGTTTCAACGGTTAAGATGGATAATATTAACCAGGCTGGTGTGGCAAGTATAGATCAGATGTTATCAGGACAAATTGCCGGAGTAGCTGTTACTCCGGAAACAGGAGCTCCGGGAAGTCCGGCAAAGATCAGAATCCGTGGAACAGCTTCACTTTCTGGTCCGCAGGATCCGCTATGGGTGATTGATGGTCTTCCATTGGAAGGAAATGATGTACCTAACTTCACCGATAAGGATAATATCGATCAGCTCCAGAACTTCTCTATTGCAGGGCTGAACCCGAATGATATTGAAGATATTACCATTTTAAAAGATGCTGCGGCTACCGCTATTTATGGAGCAAGAGCAGCTAACGGGGTAATTTCCATTACTACGAAAAAAGGAAAAAAAGGAACCATGAGAGTGAATTTTTCAGCGGATACCTTTATTACATCCCGTCCGGACTTTGGTAAACTTAATCTTTTAAATGCCTCTGAGAAAGTTGATCTTGAACTGATGCTTGCTCAGCGTGCCGATCTAACATATCGTGCTGATAAAGGAGAGGTAATGAGGATTTTAACCAAAAACGGGCAGCTTGATGCTTTCAGAAACGGCGGTTTAGATGCGTTGAATGCACTGACGATTCAGCAGATTAACGGCTTAAGGAACAGTAATACCGATTGGGGGAAATTACTATATAGAAATGCGATCAACAGACAGTATGGAGTAAGTATTTCCGGAGGTAGCGACCGTTCAGATTATTATTTTTCCCTGGGATATTATGACGAGCAGGGAACAACTATTGGTACAGGCTTTAAGCGTTATAACCTGACGTTAAAAAATAACTATAAATTAAGTGACAAATTAAATGCAGGAATCTCTATTTTCGGTACACAGAGTGAGCGTGAATCATTCATTACAGATGCTGATGCCAATATCAGCCCTGTCAACTATTCAAGAAATGCCAATCCTTATCTGACACCTTACAACGCAGATGGAAGCTACAGGTATGACAGGGATATCGATGGTTTTGATGACAGGTATATTCCTTTCAACTTCCTTGAAGAAAGAGAAAATACAAGTTACAACCTAAAAAACCATTCCCTAAAAGCGATATTGGATTTAGAGTATAAAGTATCCAAAAGCCTGAAATTTACTTCGCAGTTGGGAATTCAGTACGATACCAATGAAACGGAAAAATATGCAGCCCAGAATACTTACTTTACCAGAAAGATGAAAGAAGGAACCCGTTATTATAAAGATGGGGCATACCGTTATTTCTTGCCCGACGGAGCAGTAAAGCAAAACTGGGATAATGACTTTTTCCAATACAACTGGAAACTGCAGGGATCTTACAGCACGAAAATTAATTCCGTACATGAAATTGACTTGATGGCCGGAACGGAACTTCGCAAAACAGAAGATAATACAACCATTACAAGAGCATTTGGTTATGATCCTACCACAAGAAGAGCAACGGCAATTGTATTCCCAAGCTCCAGTTTCGCGGCAGAGAGAAAGTACGAAACCTATCGTGAAATGCCACCTGTAGAGAATGCTTATGCTTCAATGTTTGCTACAGCTTCATATACCTATGACCAGAAATATACTTTCTTTGGAAGTGTAAGATACGACGGTACCAACTTATTCGGGGTTAATAAAAAGTATAAATACCTTCCGATATGGGCTGTTTCAGGTTCATGGTTGGTATCAAAGGAGAACTTCATGAAGAATGTTAATGCCATCTCTAACTTCAGACTGAGAGCTTCCTATGGTCTGCAGGGAAATATTGACCGTAACACATCACCATTCTTTATTGGAGAATACAGTGATGCAACAATTCTTCCCGGATCAAAAGAAAATATCATAAATGTAATCAGTCCTCCGAATGATAAGCTTCGTTGGGAAAAAACAACCAATGTTAACTTCGGGCTTGATTTGGGCTTGTTCAAAAACCGTATCAACCTTACTGCTGATGTTTACAGCAGAAAAGGAACAGATATGATCAGTATGAAAGAAACACCGCTGGAAACAGGGTTCGAATATACGATGATGAACTGGGGAAGTCTGACGAATAAAGGTTTTGAATTGGCGCTATCTACCAGAAATATCGACAAAGAAAATTTCAAATGGAGTACCACGATTAACTTTGCCCACAACAAGAGCAGGGTACTGAGTGAGCAGCCTCGTGATAACGCTTTGCTTCCTTCAAGAGAAGGTCTTCCGGTGAATGCCGTTTTTGCTTTGAAAACAGC
Organism: Chryseobacterium sp. WG23; assembly: GCF_024586575.1. Classification (NCBI taxonomy): domain Bacteria; kingdom Pseudomonadati; phylum Bacteroidota; class Flavobacteriia; order Flavobacteriales; family Weeksellaceae; genus Chryseobacterium; species Chryseobacterium sp. WG23. The sequence goes on along the minus strand of NZ_JALCZE010000007.1, from coordinate 250,401 downwards.
AGGAATGGATGAACAAGGAAACCCAATGTTCTGGAAAGGCAATGAAAAAATATCAGCTGCAGACTTCTTTAAATTATACGATGTCTACGCGGATTTCCTTCCGGGTCAGCTTGTAGATACCAAACTTTCCAATGCGGAATTAAGAAGTATGTTTACTTATATCGGAGACAGGGATCCGAAATTTACAGGAGGTATTATCAACACATTTAAAGTACATAATTTTGATCTTACTGTTTCTGCAACATTTAACCTGAAGCAGACCGTAATGAGAACGCCTTCTTACCGTGGATCTGAGTTTGACAGAGGTAGAAATTATACCAGAGATATCTATGAAGCAGGAGGTTCACTTCCGGGAATTACAAGCCCTGATATGGAGGCTAATCCGAATGGATGGATGGCAAATAAATGGTTTACCGGTAACCGTTCCAATGCGTACAGTTTATTGGATGTATGGGCAAAAGAAATCAGCTATATAAGAATCAGCAGCATCCGTTTGGGATATACACTTCCTAAAGAGTTTACAGCTCCTATGGGAATCAGTGCATTGAGGCTGAGTGTTGAAGGGCGTAATTTATTTGTATTCAGTAACGGATATAAGGGATATTTTGATCCGGAAACCTATGGGAATATTTATGCACAGCCTATTACAAAGTCAGTTACAGTAGGATTTAATGTTTCTTTTTAAAACTTGAAAAAAATGAGAAAAATAACAACATTTATAGCACTGGCGGTAATCAGTTTTACCAGTATCGGGTGTGATAGATTTTTAGATATTCAGCCGGAAGGAAAAGTAATTCCAACCACAGTTGATGATTACAGGAAAGTACTTACGTCAGCCTATTCAAAATACCCTTCTCACAGAGCTCTTACAGCACTCCGCACCGATGAGGTGAATATTGATGAGAATACCAGCGATTTCATCTCTTACCGTGAGATTGCTATGTGGAAGGACTCCAATACAGATCAGGCAACTACTGAGTTTCCATGGGTGAGTTTTTATTCCGTGGTATTTTACCTGAATCAGATCATCAATGAAGGGAGCAAGACTATGGCGGAGTCTCCTGAAAAACAGCAGATTTTAGCTGAAGCTTATGCATTGCGTGCCTATACCTATTTCGATATGGTTAATTTGTATGCTAAACCTTACAACAGTGCCACGGCTTCTACAGACAGAGGAATTCCTATCACCCTTGATATTGATCTTGAACAAGTATTGAAACCTTCTACTGTACAGGAAGTTTACAGTCAGGTTCATGCAGATATGGCAAAAGCTGAAGGCCTTATGGTAGAGCAGAAGCAGGCTACAGGCATCAATTACAGATTTTCTAAGGCTGCATTACTGGCACTTGAGGCAAGAACAGCTCTTTATGAAGGAGAATGGAATAAGGCTCTAAGTTATTCAGAGCAGGCATTGGCTATTAAAAGTGATATTAGCAATCTGAATACGGTAAATACGGCACCTAACCATTATGCTTCGCCGGAATCTATTCTGGCTCTGGATAATGCATTCAACAGCTCTGTGCAGAATTTATCCTTTGCATCAGCAGAACTTCTTTCAAAATATAACAGTACTACAGATAAAAGATTCGGACTATATTTTGAAAAGAGCGGAAATAAATATAAAGTGATCAAAGGAGGAAGCTCTGATTTCAGAGTATCTTTCAGAACATCCGAACTGTATTTTATAAAATCTGAAGCTTTGGTAAAGCTGAATAAACCTGATGAAGCCAAGCAAGAACTTCTTAAGGTTTTAAAAAACAGATACACCCCGGATGGATATGTTTCTGTTCAGAATCAAGTAGCACCAATGAACACTGCGGAATTCATGAATTTTATTCTGGATGAGAGATTCAGAGAATTTGCAGCAGAAGGACAGCGTTGGTTCGATTTAAGAAGAGCAAATCAGAAAAAAATAACCCATACAGTAAATGGGCAGGAATATATTCTTCAGCAGAATGATGTGAGATATACCATAGAATATCCGATGAGTGCGAAGAAAAATAATCCTAATTTATAATACATTCATATTAACACCCCTGAAACCGCCAGAGCTTAACCGTTCTAGCGGTTTTTTTGTACTTTTGTACCGTTATGAAAATTGCCATTATAGAAGATGAATTGCTGGCTGTTAATTATCTGAAAGACCTTTTGGATAAGCAGACTATAGTTCCTGTCACTGAGATAGTTATTCTTCGTTCCAAAAAACAGGCAATAGATTTCTTCGAACATAATGCTGCAGATCTTGTTTTTATGGATATTCATCTTGGTGACGGAATGAGCCTGGAAATCTTTGAACAGGTGGAACTTTTTACCCCGATTATCTTCATAACGGCATTTGATGAGTATGCGATAAGAGTATTCAGACATTTCACCATTGATTATCTTTTAAAGCCTTTTGAAGAAGATGACCTACACAAAGCATTACAGAAATTTATCTCCATCAGGAATAATTTTGACCCGGAATCTACTCTAAAATCCATTTCTACCTTACATCAGGGAGGCTCCGAAATGATGAAACGTCTTATGGTAAGAGAAGGGAATAAGCTTAAATCCATAGATGAGCATCATACGGCCTATTTTTTTGCGTCGGGGAAATATCTTTTCTTAACGACAAAGGACCATCAAACCTATATTTACGATGATACTATTAAAGATATTATTCAAAAATTAAATCCCAATGTTTTCTTTAAAGTAAACCGTAAATTTATCATCAATAAAGAAGCAGTCACTGAAATTATCAAACATTCAAGCCAGAAAGTAGAGCTTAAGCTTTCCCCCGAACCTGAAGTGAATACTGAGGTTTTTATCAGCAAAATGCAGATCGCTGAATGCCTGAACTGGCTGAACAGCTGACCTGCCTTATAAAGTATCTTCATCCATCTTAGATCCTTTCCATGATAAGGTGTCTTATTTTTTTGTATTTTCATCCTTCAATTAATTATTAACTATTGAATCATGAAAATATATCTATTAGCTACTCTATTATGTTCTTCTTTAGTACTCTCTCAAAAGATACAGCTGAAGAAAGACAAAATTCTGGTTAATGAAAAAGAAGCCGGAATTCTGAAGTCTCCTTACCCGGATCACTTTGAGTTTTATACCTTAGCTAATGAAAAAGTTTTTGATGCCGATCTCAAAGGGGTTACCCTGGCAAAGGACCAGTTTCTGTATTACCTGGATATGAAATCGGCAGACGGAAAGACCACCCAGATTCCGTATGAAGTATTAATCACCTCTTTTAAACCGGATAGAATTGTTGCCCATCAATTGGCTGTAAAATACCATCTCTTCGGTGAGAACGGTTTTGATAAAAATGAAGTGGAGAAATTCTTTGCTACACCGAGAGAAAATTTAGCGGATAAATACCTTACAGCAAAAACCAACAGCATTGCAGAAGATAATGAAAGAAAGAGCAGGCTTGACAATATCAGAAGTCTTTATAACCCAAGATTGGGATCAAAAGGTGAAATACTGATTAATAACGGAAATTATCCCGCTAAAATAATAGGCTATGCAAAAGGGTACAACTGTGCTGGATTTAATACTGCAGGCCCATGCCTGGAGGTAAGTGATCTGGATGGGATTAAAGTTGCCTCTATGTACCAGACACAGGGTATCAAAACATATACAGTAAGAACTTTTGATCATAATGAGTTTACTTTTACTGCGACAAGACCTTACGCCCAGTCGGATTATGCTTTTGTCAATGAGTTTATAGCCAATCTTTTTATCCAGGGCTATACACTGGAACATCAGGCGTATTATAAAAACCAGGAGCTTCAGCATGCAAAAGTGACAGATGCCGTCAACCGCAGTATCAATTTATATGATGTTCCGGGATACCTGGTGGAAAAATCAGGGAAGAAAACAGAAGGAGCGATCACCATCTGGTTTGAAATGCTGGATACCGAAAGAACCGGTCAAAAGCTTCCTGAAGGTGGTGCCGATCTCTTTGGGCAGCGGGTTACTTTAAAGAAACAACTGCCGGGAATGAGAAGTATGGCGACCAAAATCTATGATGCAGACTCCGGTGTACATTTTTGTGTGGCTGCCAATGGAAATGAAGAATGCTATTACGGACTGGATGTAAAAGGGGAGTTTATGAAGAAAATGCAGAACTACGGAAGCCTGCATGGTAATAATTCCTATTTCTACAGGCTGATAGCGAAGGAGAATAAAATCATGCTGCTTCAGGATCCTGTTGAAAGGCAGAAATATGTCATCAAAACAGACCTTCAGCCCAAAGGGCAGATGCTTGATAACAGATCAAACGATAAACTTTCAGAAAAGCTGGCTGATTATCTTAAAGATTGTAAAACAGTTTCTGATCAGTTGAAAAAAGAAAGCTTTGATCTTAAAAACGAACAAAACCTGATGCAGATTATTTCTGACTACAGTAAATGTAAGAAGTAACTGCATACCGATACCAAACAATTAAATCCGGCAATAGAATGAGAGCTCTATTGCCGGATTATTATTTATAGAGAAAGCCATAAGATTTTAATTTTTTTTCAGAAAAAATTTAATGCGTCAAGTTTTGACGTTGAGGGGCTATACTTTTGTTTCAGAAATAAACAACAAGCTATAATGATGATACCACTTTTTATGAAAATGATTCACATGTCCGAAAATCAAAGATCATAACAAAATTTTCACATTTTTTACCACAAAATATAACACGTCAGGTTTTGGCGTCAGCCTGAAATAGCTTTGCTTAATCAAACACCAAATCACAAAATAATAATCATCCATGGATAAACCAAGTGAAAACAGAATAAGAAATCTCCATCCATTGGTAAGGAAAGAAGTCACAGAAATTGTAAAAGAATGTGATGAAGCCCTTACCGGGAGAGCAAGAGTGAGGATTACCCAGGGGTTAAGATCCTTTAAAGACCAAGATGCATTGTATGCGCAGGGAAGAACAAAAGCCGGAAAAAAAGTCACCAATGCCAAAGCCGGACAAAGTATTCACAATTACGGATTAGCAGTAGATATCTGCCTGATTATCGACGGAAAAGTAGCAAGCTGGGACACTGCGAAAGACTGGGATAATGATGGCGTAGCCGACTGGTACGAATGTGTAAAGATCTTTGCAAGACACGGCTGGAGCTGGGGCGGAAACTGGAAAACCTTTAAAGACCTGCCGCATTTTGAACGAAGCTCCATCTGGAAAGGCGGGCGAAAGATCAAAGCATCCTGGAGAAACTTACAAAATTTACCAAAAGATAAAGACGGATATGTAATTTTCACCCAATAATCCCGGGATTATTTTACAGTGAAAATCAATATTACAATCAACCGGAATGATTGTACGGGAAGAGGTTTGTCTTTACCGGAAAAAAATAAACCTCTTCTTATTGAACAGTAGAAAAAATCTGAAAAAATCCTGAATAATAGAACTATTGAAGCAGCTAAGATACATGAAGAAAAATCATATTGCCTTTTTAAGGAAACACTCCTTAAAAAGCAACCAGGCTTAGTATTCTTAAAGCCTAATTGACCCTAATGGTTCAGAATGCTTTTCAGTTTTTATGAGGCTGATCATTACCACCGTCTTATCTTTTATTAACACCAAAAATCACAAAAATGCCACAAAATATTCCATCGGGAAGCTTATCAACAGCTCCCGACAGCAAAGGGCTTAACGTACGGCCAGATCTGTTGCCGGAGTCTTTCTTCTTCCTGGAGAAAGGAAAGACTTTCTCGCAAGACCAGGCCGGAAAATTTGGAGCTAATGGGACTGTATTCAGGACCACCTCCAAAGTAAGCGTTACCGGCAAAGTATATACAATTTGTCAGGGACAGGTATTTTTACAACCTTGTGGAACAGATGCCACTAAAGTAAATGCGATCCTGAAGCCTTTTAATCAGCCGATTAAGGGACTTGCGATCAAATATATCGTATACAGAGGCCTGAACAGGTCAGATTTCTTTGGATCTAACTTCGTTATTAATGACGGAACAGGAGTAACAGGCTTTGTAGACGTTATCAGAAAAGAATTTAAAGACCTGTATGCTATGCTGGGAATTACCCAGCCTGCGTTTACTGCTCAGTATATCGGGTATCCGTCAGGAACTTCTCAGTCAGCAGATGATCTTATTGATGATTATTTCCTTAAGATTTCTAAAGTTCAAACTACCGGAACTACCACCACTGAAGTAGAACCCAAAAAAGCTTTTGAACTGCCTATGATTCCAAGAGGAACCCATCTTGGAAATGCCACAGGAAGCATAGGAATTGATATCGTACTGAACGAAGGAGATTATACCGTAGCCAATGACCCAAATCCTTTTAAACTGAATCTGGCTTTTGCCCGCCATCCTGACCATGTTTTAGATCAGGCGGCAGGTGCTACAGTTTTTAAAAAGAAACTTATCAGGGAAACAGCCACTCAGTTCCTTGATATTGCAGCCTTTTATGGCTTACATACCCAGGGAAAAGGAAAGATTCATATGAGTGACAACTCTGTCCTGCAAACGGTAGAACAGATTGCCAGTCAGATTTCAGGCTTTAAAACAGCTGAGACTACCTATCTGTACATCCAGGGCAGCAGACAGAGATCTTATAATTTCTATGGAAATCAGAACCTGGAAGGAAGTACCAACAATATTAAAATCGGACCAACAGCTGGCAATCTTTCCTTAGAGCAGTTTGAAGCAGGCTGGCCGGTAAAAGAGCTGGTTGCACAGCCATCATTGGTACTGCAGCTTACAACTGATAATAATGATGCCGCTGCCATGTACGTAAAACAAGGTGTTTTACACGCAGATACTCCCAATGAGGATTATTTTATCAGAGGTAAAAACTTATTGCAGGAAGAGGGAAATGGAGTCAATACCAATTTCACGAAGCCCATTACTTTCAGTTTAAATAAAACAAGTGCCAATAAAACAGTTGCTTCATTTGTACAGTTGATTTACGAAGGGAAAACAGTGAAAGTCACTTCTGAAACCCCTGGTCCAAATCCGGGAGATCCTACCGTGAGTACTACTTATGATCTGAAGGACATTGATGACATCTTTGGATTGATTAATGTGACCCCTAAAGTTCAGTCTAAAGGAGGAAATGAGCTTGTCTATGTTATTGATCAGAATTTATTGTTGATTGATTTTGAAAATAAAGCAGGAGGAAAAGACATTGCAACGGTGACCACCAAGAAAGTGGAGGATCTGATCATGATCAATGATACGGAAAGTGTGAAAAGAGTTACTTATGAAACTTTACTACATAATATTCGACAGAATGTAGGAGGTTTTTTTGAAAGCAGAAGCGCCTATTTAGATAATTCTAACAGTGGAACGGTCTCCTATAGTGATAAAAGAAATAATTTCTATCAGCCTGAAACCCCTTATTATTTGAAATCACGAGTATTTATGGATTTAGAAGGGCAGACTATAACAGGATTATCAATTGATTCTGAAAAGGGATATTTACCAAGTAAAAAAATATTAGGAATAACTAAAATAGAGAATGATTCATGTTTTAACATTATTAACAGTCAGAATCTTAATAATCCTAAATTTTATTTTACAAACCTCAGAGAAGATGAAAACAGTTATTATAACTCTCAGGAAGGGCTAAAATATAAAAAATATTTTCTACTTATCATAGGTGAGACCAATCTTGGAGAACTTAAAATAGTGTCTCCAGCAGAAAAAATATTTATAACAACTATAGATAATATGGTCTTTACTTCTGATGAATATGCAAAATGGACTCCAAAATCATTTAATACACAAAAATTAATACCTAGTACATATTTATAATGAAAGCATCAATTTTATATGGAAGTTATGATATATTGGGGAATGCCCTTGTTGTCAGAATAAATAATTTAGAGAGCACGGTTTATACTCTAGGAGGTTATTTAGTAGGTTTTACAAAAAATAATATTGATTATTATCATTTTCTTAAAGCGGATTTTAAAGCAGATGATAATAATAAAGCAAGTGCCGGATATTATTCTTTGCAAGATTGGTTGAAGTACTGGGCTGATGAGTTGGAACTAAATAAAATAAGGAAATTTGAAGATAAAACCAGTTTTGAATATGTTCAAGAAGGAGATACAATTATCGTTGAAAAGCAAAAGATTGATAGCTCCATGGCTAATTATAATATTACTGAGACTTATTCATATACCTGGAATTCTAAAGAACGTTTAATCCCTTTTACGAATGAGATTTATATTCCTAAGAATACTATTCCTTCAACTCAAATATATACATCAGAATCTCTTGCTACAAATTTTTTTAATAATTCAAAATCCCTTATTAATTTAGTCACAGGTGCTGAAAACAAGAAAAAGGTAACACAGTTTTTAGTTTATTCAGCGTTTTGTCTTAATCATATTAGTAAATCAATTTTACCATTGTTTTCGGATGCCACTTACCAATCTTATATTAATGAACAAAGAAATTATTGGACAAACCCTTTTGTAAATGCATCAAATCAAAGTGAGGTAGAAATTATTAATTTGGTTGATAGTTTTTATCAAGAAGTTGTCAATTTTTATGCAGTAGGTTTTAGATGTAAAGTTAAAATTGAAAAGGCGCAAGGAAATAAAAAGTTTTTTTACTTAACATTGTTCATGGGGGTTAAGGCTCTTACAACCTTAACTTCACCTTTAAAGATACAGGTATTGCTTTCCGCAAAAGAAGAGCTAGAAGTTTTCTTTGAACAGGAAGCTGTAGAAAATTTAATTGTTCGAATCACAAAATCATTTGATATAAATACTGTTGATCGGATTGACGCTTTTTTTGAAGGTTTATTAAGTTCAAATAATCAATCAGTAGATAGTGGGAAAACAAAAACACTCTATCAGTATATTTATGATAAGATGAGTACAAGCTTACTATTCACAAAAGGAGTGATTACTCTTTCTAATTGGGTAATGTCGACAAATTTCACTCCTACTGATACTAAAGGACAATTTGTACAGACCATATATTTATTATGGCAGTTTAGTAAATATTGTCCATATAATGAAGATGGCAGTATCAAACCAAATGTATTAGGTTTTAATAAAGTTGCGACAGAGGTGGTGACATTTGATAATAATATTCAGGGAATTTTTAAATACACACACAACTGTGCATACACTGCAAAAATAGATGTTGAAAATTCTAATAGCGAAAGGACTTTTTATAAATATTCAATATTGAATGAAAATTCTGCTCCTATTGTTATGCCTTATACCTCTGAAAAATATGTCAATGTTTTTTTTGATAATTTTAAGTTTGAATTCCAGAAAGATAAAATATTAGCAAAAGAATTATTAATAACATACGGAAAACAAGTCACATCAATGATTGGAACTTCATCAGGTCCTATTGGAACTGAGGTTCTATATGGTAAGTATGATATACTTCAACCAGTTACACTTTTAAATTCTGATGTAGATTCGGCAGTACCTGTATATTCTACTCAGGGACAAATCTTTGATGTAAGTGGTAAGAAAATTAATTCTTTTATTCCGCTTTTTGTTTTACTTTATATTGCAGAAACTAATGAGAGAAATAATTCTGAAACATTGATTGGCTATGCCTTAGATGTTCCTTTAACTATAACTGGAGTTGGTGGTCTAACAAAACTAAGACACTTACGATGGGCAGCAGCAGGTGCAGATACCATTGGATTAGTGAGCTTACAGGGATTAAGTTTAGTAATTGATGGGCTTACCTTTACATCACAAGTACTTACCTATATTAGCCTTATTGTTGGAGACTGTAATAATCAAGATGAATTCTGTAAAACATTTAAGATTTTTTCAGATAGGCTTAATATTGTGTGTTTATCACTTAATGGAGGTAGAATGGCAGGAATTGGTATGACAAGCCTTACAAGGCAGGCATCAAGAGTAATTTCGAAGGTTGCTGCAGGAGCTACAGACGAAACGATTATCAGGGCAAATTTACGAGCCAAACTGATTTTAATGAACGCTACTGCTACTGCAGAAACAGTTGATAAAACAGTTGATAATATTTATAATTTATATGTAAGAAGTAATAATCTGTATACGAATCCTCTAGGGCCTGCATTATCTCTTACTTTTGTTACATATAAATTTGCTAAACTGATATTTGATAAAATTGTAAATGTTCTGATAAAACAACAAAACAATTTATATAATATATCTGATACTATTCCTATAGGAGGGGTTGTGAAATATCCACCTAGATTTTCAATATATAAATATGAAGAATTAGCAACTGGCGGATGGAAGAAACTATCGCAAACAGTTCATACAGAGGCAGAAATTTGTGAAATAATTCGTATAGGAAAACAGTATGGATTTAGTGATGAATTAACCACCCATTTTTTATTAAAAAGTTTAAGGGTTCAGAAAAATAAGACCTGGGTGCAAGTTACTGGATTTATGGAGAGATATGAGAATTTTAGAACAACCAGAAATTTTGTACCTTATTCATTTACTTCTGCAATTCATCTTGAAAGTTTTAATAATCATCTTCGTAGTATATTAACAAAATATGGGCTAGAAAAATATCTAGATGAATATCAAATATCAGGTTCCTCATTATATCAGAATCAAGTTCCAGATTTAGATTTGTGTTCTTATATTAAAAAGTCTAAGTTTTGGGATGCCTATGCAGAAAGTGCAGAGTTATTTTATAAAAATATGGGTAGAGCCAATGGTCCTAATGCCTTGAAAAAACAAGATATACTGTATGCATATTTTAAAAAGTATGTTGAAGCAAGAAAAGAATTTGCAAAAACAAACCCAAATATAACTCCAAGACAAATTGTTGAAAATTTAGAAAATCTAGATCAACTGTCAGCAAAGGGTATTATAAGAATTGAAAATGGTAAAATAATTTCTTTAGCTGATGAGTTATATGATATGAAATTCTTATCTGAAGACATAAAACCTAAACTATATAAACCAGACAAAGTTGATAATTGGGGTGGAATAGATTTTAATATATTTATAAATGCAAATAATGGAAGAAGATTAAATCCGGATTTAACAATTAAAATAAATTGATTATGAGTATAGAATATAAGAATGATAATTTCAAAATTATAACAGAACAACAATTTAAGCAGAATTTTTCTGGATATAAAGATAATATTGTTAACAATATTATTAAAACCAGAGAGAGATATTTAGATGGTAATATTTTTGCCTTGCATTATTACAAAAATATAAATGAAATTGATAGTCAAATTGTAGAGCAACATAAAAACCTTCCTAATTTAGAAGTGCTAAGTATTCGAGAAAGAGAAGCATATGGTGAATTTTGGATTGATAAAATAAAATATTTTGATTTAGAAGCAAATCAATTTTCGCAATTAATAGTTAGAGAGTTATATAATAATAATGGCCAAATTATTGCTTGGGAATGTACAGATCCTTCTTTGCCATCAAGTAATGAACACCATTATGAACTGACAAAATCATACTATAAAACAACTGATGGATTTTATGGAGAATATTTTGATTCTCATTATAAATCAGGTGTTTTTTCAGATATTGAATATTTTTCTAATGGTATAAATACTGATGACCAAGATGTTGAAAGAGGAATTTATGGTGTTTATGCCGAACAATTGATGATTAGAATGAATATCCCACAGAAGATGAGAGCTTGGTATGTAAATAATCAATTCTTACCAGAACTATAATTATTTAGGAAAAACAGTTTCGTCATACTATAAACTACTTTATGCCAATATTTAATTGACATAGAGTATTACGGAGCCTATCCTTCTTATTTTATAGGGGATAAAAAATAAATAATTATAGTGTTCTGATAAGTTGGCAGATTGTCAATACACATGAAACATTACACCACCACGGGAAATTAAGTAAACCCTACTTGATAAGGCTTTTGTTTGCCTAAAACGGAAGCCTTCCACTCACCCAAACACAAAATTATTTTTATGTCAAATCAAACACCGGTAACACACAGGTATTACCCGAGGTTATCCTCTGTGATTACAAAAGACGACATCCCGGATATTCTGGGATTCATAAAAGATGGGGTGACCAACCTCCTCGACAAAATCTACTATAAAGATTTACAGTATAGTAAAGGGCCGAAAGGAGATTCGGCTTTTTACAGCTTATCTATCGTTTCGAAAAGAATCGATATCGAAATTCCCGGAACAGGAATCGCTTTGGTTCTGAATCCGGATCTTGAAAACAATGATTCCAAAATTTCTGCATTTCCTATCACGGTTGAATACCAATGGAAGATTCTGGCGTATTTACGCTATTTCAGCTTAGGAAATTTTTCCTTTGAACCTCAACAGATCTTCGAGGTAGCGCTTAGAGTGCTCAACGTAACGGAAGAACAGGCGATTGCCCATTTCGTCAATACCTTTGTAAGTCCTACGGATCAGAATATTACTCCCCTGATGCAGTTTGTGAAGGATATTAATGCTTCGCAGAATTTGGGGCTTACATTACCATCGGATGCTACGACGGTTACAGAAGTCGTACAGGATATTTTTAATAAATCGGCCGGAAAATATGCCTCATTAGTTGGTTTTGCAACGTATCTTTTAACCAATGACCTTCAGGAAACAGGAAATAAAGTAAAAATATTCTTTAAATCCCTGCTTCCGCAAGATATTGATGAGTTCATTAAAGAAGTAGTGCTTCCGAAATTTAAAGCAACACTGATGTTGTCTGCAGCAATTGAATTTCCAAGAAATATTTTAACACCCGTTTATCCACGTGGTCATGCCAATGAATTAGATCCTATTCCGGAAAATACCCCCGGATATGCGAACAAAGTAACCTTGAAATTCGGGGAAGCTGTATTTTATGCGGATACGGAAAGAGGTTTCGGATATAATATGGACCTGGCATTGAGTACCAGTACGCCTGCACAGATTGGAAATACTGGTTTTGCCATCGATATTCACAACCTGAAAATCGACCTTAGTAAAAAGGAAAATATTGCAGAAGCAGATGCTGACGGAAGACCGAAAGAATTCATGGGAGTTTACATGGAATACACAGAAATTTTCCTTCCTAAAAAATGGTTTGAAAAACAGCAGACCGGACAGACCATCGGGATCTCTGCCAACCATTTACTGATTGGAACAGGAGGATTATCCGGAAATATTGCCATCCGTCCTACGTACAGTACAAAGACTGTAGGAAATACCACTGAAGTAGTTGATTATTTCGGAGATTTCTTCTCTTTGGATTATAATGGTCTATCCGTAAAATCCATGGATGGAACCTCAACCCAGCAGATTAGTGGTAAGCCTCAGTTGCTTGCTTATATTAATGGACTAAGTTCTCCTTCAGAGCTGAAATTTGTGTATCCTCTCAAATTGACGACTATCACCGGAGAACACAGAACTTTTAATAAAGAAGAGGAATATTATCAGTTTATCAGCACCCTGAAAATCCAGGATCTTGCTGATATTAAAAAACAGACATTATGGTTTAAATTAGGGAAAGATCCCGAAAAAGCATGGGAATTAGGATTCAGTAACTTTGATATTGACTTCCATCAGGGACAGGTAGTACATTCCTCCTTGAAGGCCGCCTTAAAGATCAAAAAGTTTAAAGGCTATGATGGAGAGTCTGACTTAATCATTGCAGTAGACGGAGAATGGGAAAGTAAAGAAAACTTTAAGCTTTCTGCAGCATTCCTTCCAAGTGGCCTGAAAATGAACCTGTTTAAGCTGCTTATCTTTAATCTGCAAAGAATAGAAATTGGTAAGAAAGATGATAACTTCTATATTGAAGCGGATACTAAGATTACTTTCCCTCAAGGTTCATTTGGAGAAAAGCTGTTAGGAGAAGAAGGAATTGATCTGCCGGCTATCCGTTATTACGCCAATGGTAAATTTGAAATTGCCGGCGGAAGTTCTATTATTCCAATCAATATCCATCTGAATTTAGGGCCGGTACGTATGGCCGTTACAGCCATCCATATGGGGACCATACAGCGAATGTATAAGGACAAAATGCGTACCTATAATTATATTGGATTTGATGGAGGTATCAATATCAACCCATTAGGCCTTGATGTAAGAGGAAATGGTGTTAAATATTATTATACTGCCGATAATGATGAAATGGTTGAAAAATACGGAGGAACAGAAGAATCATATAAAGATTCTTATTTCCATATTTCAACCCTTGAAGTAGACCTTGTAATTCCGGGATCGGCAAGTGCAAGTGCTGCAGTAGCTATTATCAAGGGGGCGCTTACCATTCCTGAGCCGGGTGTTTCTACAGAATACAGAGGAAAGGTTTCTCTTCAGCTGCCAAAAATGAATATTTCCGGTTCCGCAGAAATGGCTTTTGACCCTAAATATCCGGGATTCCTGGTAGACGCAAGTGTTGAACTGCCGTTTGTCATTCCATTAGGTTCATTTGGTATTTTCGGATTCAGAGGATTAATAGGATACCGATATATTGCCCATAAGGAGGCGATCGGAATGACAGAAAATGATACCTGGTACGATTATTATGTACATCCGCAGCGAGGAATCAACACGGATAAATTTATCGGACCACAGCATACTCAGCAATATAGTGCGCCATTCTCCTTTGGTGCAGGGGCTTCCCTGGCTACCTTAGACGGACGTCTTGCCTCGCTACGTGCAATGGTATTGCTTTCAGTACCAAGTATGTTCGCTATTGATGCCGGATTAACGATCATCAGTGAACGTCTCGGTCTTACCGAAGATGACCCTAAAGTTCCGCCATTCTATGCATTCGTTATCGTAGGGGACAATTCACTGGAAATTGGAGCGGGAGGTAACTTCCAGCTTAACAAAAATAACGGATCATTTATTGACATTAAGGCTGAAGTTCAGATGGGCTTCTTCTTTAAGAATCAAAGACCATGGTATGTCAATTTCGGAACAAGGGATAAACCGATCAGAGCCAGCCTGTTTAAAGATTCAGTGAATATCAAGGCAGAATCTTATCTGATGATTGCTGCCAAAGGAATTGAAGCCGGTGCAAGGGTAGATTTTAACCTGAACCTGATCATTGTAAAAGTTTTTGCGGCTATTGAAGTAGGAGCTCATATCAGTTTTGAAAGACCTCAGGTAGGAGGATATATTTATGTGGAAGGCGGAGCAGAGATCAACCTTTACATTATAAGTGTTGCCCTATTTATTTCGATCTATTTCAGAGTAGAACTTATACTTCCATTCCTGATCCTGGCCGAACTTAAATTCGAACTCAAGATCAAGCTGGCGATCTTTAAAATTAAGCTTAAAGTTCATTTAAGCATCAAATGGGAGAAAGATAAAAATGTAGATACCAGCGCAGTACCCCCTCTTACTTACAAATCAGATAATCCGGAAATTGATTATCCGAAAGAAGAGCGATTGAAAAATGCTGTGAAAGGGGTTCATATGTTGACCAACGAGACATTTGACCTTCCTGTCGTTCAGATTTTCAATGCACCGGAACCATCCATTAAAGATGATGATAAGCTGCCAACAATCCCATTGGATACCTATATTGATATTAAAATTGAAAAAGGGCTTATTCCAACGCCGGTTGCAGGTGAGAAAATTGGAGGCCACACCAGCGGAGCAACTGAATTTACAGATCTTATTCCCCCTCAGAAAACCCAGCCGGGAGGGCATGTACTGCGCCAGGTGAAACACCAGTATTCCATTGAAGATGTAGAGATTAAGATTCTAAATACACAAGGGAATGGATGGAATAAATATAATCCTTACAGAGCAGTGCTTACTGATGCTGAAGCAAACAGCATCGCTAATATTGATAAATTCAAATTAGGATTCTGGCAGAAAACCAATGATAAGTATGACACGATCAGAATTTTGGCGTCTACACCATTCTCATTCTTAGATTCTGCACAACCGGGATGGTTTATTCCTGAACAGTACGGAATTACGGCTTCTTCATTATTCTGTACACAAACTGAAGATGTATGGCATGAGTCTAATGTATTGGATAAAACAGTAGGAACGGTGTATTACCAGCCGGCAGGATCGCCGTATAACTTCATTAATGGAGCTTATTATAATCTCTTAGGAACCGTATCAGACGCTACGGATTATATGATGGTTTCTAATGCTTCCAATCCTCATAATCATCCGAAGTCATTGAAGATCACCAATGGAAATACAATGGTTGTTCTTCTTCCGGAAGCCTCTGCTAAAGTAAAATTACTACTTTCTACAATGGCAAGTACGGTTACGATCAGGTATTATAAAGACGTATTCTCTAATGCCATTTACCAGAACTATGCTATAATTGATGAGGTAACGAAGACAAAAGCAGAATTAGGAGCAGAGCTGATGTACGATGCCGCTAATTTCGGGGGACAGTATGTAAGCAAGATTGAAATTATTCCATACAATGCCAATCAGCAGGAAATTGATGATATCAATGCACAAATAGATCTTATTTGGGCTAATGCCACAGCAAATACTACAGGTGAAGTATCCACAGTAGTTCTTTCTCCAACGCAACAGGCTGAATATGATGAGCTTATTGAGATACTGAAAGAATTGAAAGCCGGAGGATGTACCACTGGTCAATGCAATGAGCTTGACTTTGATGTGATGCATGTAGAAGATGGCTATAATGGAGCTTTCGGGAATGGACTTGTGAATTTTAGCATGTCCAATATATCAAATGGCTGGGCAGATTATGATACACAGTATAGAACGATAACATCAGGAAATGCTCCACCATTTGTTGACTTCAATACCCATTCTGTGATCTTCCTGTATTTACCGGATAGCCCTGTTGCTCAATTTATCAAACATAATAGTGTTGTCTCAAAAATTACAGACAAGGCCGATGGTATTGATGTCTGCTATTCAAGTGAGTATCCGAAAGAAAAAATCAATAAAGCAGTCATTATCAAGGTTAATAAGACTACTCAGAAGCCTCTTAATCTGAAGTTTACTCCTGATTGCGGATGTGATGAAAAACCGGAGCCTTGTACAAAAGATGTGAAACTTTGTGATTTCCTTACCGGGCTTATGTATAATCTTAACCAATGTATTGTTTATTATGGGGTTGATGATGTTACTCAATTGAGATATAACCTGAAGTGTTTTCAAATATATATGGAAGCCATCTACAGCTTTGATAAAGAGTTCCCACAATATAACCTGGTTCAGGGTATTGGATATGTAAGAGAACTTTTAAAGAAACTGGCCGACTATCTGAATACTGAAGGATCCACAATATTCGGAGCACTGCAGTTAACAAAAGAAATTAATGATGTCATCTTTAAACTTGGAAATTGCGGATGTAATGATGATAGTGATGGAAATGGAAATGCAGTTACCCAGTGCTATACTTTATTCCACAGAGTAAACTGGATGACCGTTACAGACTACGAATATCAGCAGACGATTCCATCACAAGATGCTGTAACAGGTGACATGCAGCTGATGCAGGAAGCGATGAGTAAAGTGATACAGCCGGTTTGGAGACCCAACAGTGTTTACTATATCAATCTTAAACTGAAAGATAATGTGAATGGAGATACACCACACATCATTGATTATTATTTTGCCTTTAAAACGGCCGGGCCTATCGGGCACTTTGAAAAGAAAAATGAAAAATATATCGAATACCTTAAAGATGACAATGGTAATCTGACCGATAAGAAGAAAAATATAGATGAATATCCGATTACCTCTCTGAAGTCATATATCGATATGAAGAAGTCATATCCGAATGCAGACGGAGATCTTTTAATGTCAAAACCATTATTCTATGGTAATGAGCAGTGTAAAATAGAATTCTTCTTTACCAAGCCTTATATCTATCATATGCTTAAGACATGGGAAGCTCATAATGTAATGGATGTTAAAAAGATCACAGGAAGTATTAATATTGCGATTAAAGATCCTGTAACTAATGTTAGTATTCCATATCCTTTACCTCAGGACTGGGTGTCTCAGGAAACAATACCGGTAACTCAGGAAAGCTGGGCTGAAGATGATC
Organism: Chryseobacterium sp. WG23; assembly: GCF_024586575.1. NCBI lineage: Bacteria > Pseudomonadati > Bacteroidota > Flavobacteriia > Flavobacteriales > Weeksellaceae > Chryseobacterium > Chryseobacterium sp. WG23. The sequence goes on along the minus strand of NZ_JALCZE010000007.1, from coordinate 232,456 downwards.
CAAATTTACCATTGGGAATTCAGCAGATGCTTAATTATGTGAATCATGTTAACCAAGGGAATACGGGCATGGCCTGTAGTATTGATCTTGGAGACCCTGTTGTGCCAAAATCATATAAATACTCGGTTGAGCTCACGAATCTGAATCCGGAAAAATTATATACCGCTATTGTATACAATGCCTTTGACGATGACGGAGATGGACATTATAAACCACAGATTACACCGGTTCCGGGAAAACCTGATAAAGTATATGAAGAAAACCAAAAGATCCATGAGTTTGTATTTAGAACTTCAAGATATAAAGACTTTAAAGAACAGGTGGAAAGTTATAAGCTGAAAGAATATGATGATAAAGGACTTGTCGTAATAGGACAGAAGGATGCAATATATGAAGTGAAAGCAGATCTTAAGCAACAGCAGCTTAATGACCTCTATATTTTGGCTTCAGAAGGTGTTGAAAATCCTTATTTAAAGGGGCTTGCCAATACCTATTCAGAAGTGTTTGACCGTGCTTTTGAAGGAGTGATGGGATTAAAACCATTAAATCCTCCTACCCATACAGAATTTGTTAAGATCATCAACACCAATAATGAGGTGGCCGCCTTGCTGATCAGAAACCCGGAACCGTTCAATGATCCGAAAATTCCATTGGGTGATATGGCAGACTGCTTTAAGGTTCTTAATGCTGTAGGTGAACATAATAAAGATTTCCAAATCATATATGCTAAAGACTATTCTCAGATTTTAGTTATGCATAAGAGCAATAAGATCAAAGATTCAAAATTAAAACTGGAATTCACTTATAAATCTTGGGACGGATCAGCATATGCTAAAAGATCTACAGTAACAATCAACGAATTACAACTAAACAACTAATTAAATCTAAAATGAGTTTTTTTAAATATCATAATTATTTCAATTCCAGTGCCGATTCAGGAATCAGTTCTTCTACAAAGAACCAGGGAAATGTAATGCAGGTGGGAGCAATGGAAACATCAGGATTGATTACAGTTCTGGACGAAAGCGGTAACCTGAAATGGAACAAAGTGTATCAATCTTCACAGGGAGGAAGCACCAAATTTATCAAGGTAATGCCATTCTCAAACGGTGAGTTTGCAGTTCTGGGAATGCAATCTTATAAAACTCCTTTTGTAATGAGAATCAGAGCAAACGGAGAAGTGGTATGGTGTAGAAGTTTTCCATCCATTGAAACCGATGAAAGACGTATTTATGCTGAAATATTTGTCGATTCAATGGTTTATATTACTTTTCATAATATAAACACAAAGACCAGCGGAACTCTTCTATTAGGTTGGGATGGAAAAGTAGAGTCAAGAACAGATATTATTAATAACGGAACTCCAGGGGCAACCCTGGAAGTTACCGGAATCAGTACCTACAGTGAAATAGTTTACATAAGCGCCAACGAAACCCTTAATGGAGTAAAACGTGGAGTATCTTTATATGGACAGGTAAGTGCACCAGTACTTAGTGCTGACTATTTATCAGTAGATGGAACTCCTATTGTTTTGAATGGAGTGTATTGCCGCCCGGTTCAGCATGGGTACCAACTGTATCTGTCAGGTAAATTAAACACTATTCCTGTTTTGTTAGGAGAAGAATCAATTGCAAGGTTGTATAACGGATGGGACCGTCAGCTGGTGACATTTACCTATGGAAAAGACTTTTTCTATGGCCAAACAGGAGCAGGTCATAATTTTTGTTTTTCTCTCTATGATGACATTCCTCAATGGACCAGAGAAGCGAAAGGCAAAGAGTTTGTTATTGATCAGATTGTTGGGAGCGAAGTAACGGTTAGAGGCCTGAATGATGCCTATTTTACCGGACTTGTAGGACCTTCAATTAATACCTGTAACAATATTCCGGTTAATAATGTCCAAGTATCAGAGACGTATTTTGAGATGGACCAAGCTCCTTACAATTATTCCAGAGTAAATGTTACGGAAGCGGATCTCAATTTTAATATTACAGATAAACCTTATACAAACACAAATGCGTGTGGTACAGATGGTGGCGATGGAACAACGATACCTTTTAATGAATTTTCAGGATTGCAAACCCCCAATTTATATCTTCAGGCTGCCGGATCCAAAGGAGACGACAGTACAAAAGGTATTCACCTGCGATGGGGATTCGGAGGTAAATTAGGAGAAAATCACCTTCCTAAAGGGAAACTGTCATCTACTAAAAATAATTTCAACAAACCTGATGATTTTGTAAAAGTATACAGAACCCTTTATACAAAAGAAATTTTCACCTTAGACTTTAAACAGGCTCCTCAGCTTATTGATGAAAGTAAGAAGATGTGGATGTATAAGTTTAATAATGACAATAGAATTTTTTATGTCTATTTCAAAAATAAAACAAAATACACACAGGTAAGACAGTCTGTCAATCCGATGGTTGATCCGCTTAAATTCATGCAGCTATATGGTAATGAGATTGTGGAAATTCTTTGTAAGACAGATATCTTCTTTGCAGCAGAACTGGATGTGATTGATCAGCAGTCAGATTCACTTGTGGAATTTGAAGCCCTTTCCCTTGCAGAATCCAATAACTTATCCCAACAGCAACTTGCTTACAGAACATACTGCTACGGTAATGAAGTTTCAGAAACATATTTTAATGCTGAGAACGGAAAAACATTACGTTTTAGAGCAGATAAATGTATTGTCGCCAGAGTTAGATTTGAATTCTACTCAGACTTTATTATCAGCAGAAACCAGGCAAATGCATGGAAACTGATGGGAGAGTTTGCTCTTACCGATGAGAGAGATTTGGCTTTGGAGAGATTAGATCCTTTACCTAAGGATAATCCTGTTCATGGAGCTTGGTTAAGATACAATGATGAAGCCTATGTCAATGTTGAAAACTATCATAAAAAATGGGAACATCCATCTATTGGACCTTTAGACAGAGATATTCAGACGGTAGTCAAGAGATATGTAGAGCTGAGTAATGATCAGCTGAATCCAAAAGGGAACGAAACAATTTCAATTAATCTTTCGCCTACCGGTTCACAACAGGTGGTTGATATTAGCACGAACCTTCCTCAGGAAGGGGATATGCAGGTTTCCAATCTGGATATTTTAAATATTGCAGCGCTGGATTATCACGTGGCAAGAATGCTGGGATTAGGGTATCTTGATATCAAAGATGAGGTTTTCGGAAACGAATATATTTATATCACAGAATATTATACCAATAACAATCTGGATATCAATTCGGATGATAAGACGTACCAGTTACTTTCAATGTCTCTTCCTGTTTCTACTGAAATTGAAAGACTTTCATTACCGGTAAAGCTGATGAAGCTGAATAAAGGAATGGACTCCAACAATCCGCAGTCAGCTGGTCTATACGATGCAGAGGGATATTCTCATAATGGAAAATACCGCTATATCAATGTTTATAATCTGCAGATTCCTGAGCTTGAAATCAATCCTTCATTTTTTGGATCATCTCAGAAATTCGATGCGTCCTCATTTACATTTCCTGTGTATGCAGGTCTGGAGTACCGTGTTGTAGAACCTGGAGAAGCAGATGATTATACCTGGATCAAACCGGAATTGTGCCACGATACCAAATACCTGAATGTAGATGGTTCTGCAAATGCTGCTGATTCTTGGGAAACATTACCTCTTCAGATTCCGGATACTTATGCACCGTTGTATATGCATAAGCAGGATAAGAGCGGAACGTATTTTTATAAAGGATATGGGATCAACTGGTTCTCAAGAGCTCAGACCGGAGGGGATGAACTCTCAATTGATACAAAGATTAAACCTAACAACAGATTATTACCTCCTACAGCAACAAATGCTTTTCTTATCCAGAAAGAATATCCTGTAACACTTACTTCTCAGGAAGAACAGGATCGTAGAAAAGCAATCACAGATCCGGATAAAACATTGGTAAGATTAGGCTTTGATCATCATATTTATCAGGACGAAATTATATATCCTATTTCATTTGACTCTACGTTGCCAGATGATTACTATCTGGGTCCCGATACTATTTTTCCGGATGATAAAGAAGTAATGGCAGATGAAGTGGAAATCTTCTACAGAAATTATACCATGAAGGAGATTTCAGCAAAGGTTGTAAACATAGACCATCATCCTGTTAATCAGCTTTTAGCTGTTATTAAGACAGCGGATTATATTCTCCCAAGCTCAGGAGGAACTATTCTTCCGGGATCTGGAACCCCTGCTCAGCCTTCAATTCCACCCCATATTCTAAAATCGGAAATTCCGTCAGGAACTACCATTAATGATTTTATCGGAGGAATTTTCTTATTGGATTCCGAAAGTTATATCATTAACGGAATCGAAGTGGAGCCTTCAGGATTGAAATTTACAGTGTTCAAAAAAACACCAAGTGCAGCTATTATTTCAGGTGCCACACCGGTAATTGACCAAAGCAGTCTGGTACTTCCAACATTCAGTCCCGGGACTGAAGGATTATTCAGTGCTACGGAGAATATGCAGAATACACCAACATGGGGACCAAAAAATCCTAATTCGCTGAAAGTGAAAATTGGCACCAATGATTGGGGAATTCATAGAGAGATTATTCATACACAGCAATCGGATGGATCTGTTCAGAGATTTCTTGAAAAAAGCAGGGGATTCTGGAAAAATGCTAAAGTGGAACTGCATTTCGAATTACTTGACAAATATCAGAATAAAAAAAATGAGGTTATTGACAATCCTGCTAATGGTCGTAAGATTCACAGAGGAGTGTATATGATTACATTCCCGGGATTCCAGCTTGCACAACATTCCCAGTTTTTATCTAATACAAATTCTGTAGAATGGTTAAATGGTATTGTGAGATTATTTACCGTGGAAGACTATAATAATGGAGTTCCTAAAGAATCCAGATCTATTTTTAAAGTGGTAAGAACGGAAAATATTGGCAAGAATCAAGATCTTGTACTTTATATCTATGATGAAAATTTCAGAATTCTGGAAGATGACATTACAAATTTACCGATTTTCAACTTCGAACCTAGTTTAACGGAACCTGTAATTCCTCCGGCACCGCTTCCTACTGATCCTACTATTGGGAAAAATATCCTTGTAAATTACTATCCTTCTTATAGAGTATACTTATATAAAAATGCAGCCAATAACCTAATTGAAGATGCTGTTTTACCACCTGAGAATGAAGATGTAAAATATTCAATCTTTGGATTTAAGAGTGTGGATAATGACAATGTGGATATGCAGGGTGCGAAGTACAAATCTAAGTTCAGTGTTCCTGCTGTGATGTTTGCCAACAGAATTGTTGAACCTAAACCGCCAAAACAGCCAAAAGGTTCTAAATATGCAACAAGACCGGATAAATTTGGAAAGGCTACCTATAGTTTTATTACCGAATATGACCATAAACCATATTCTGTACAGTTTTTCAGAGCTAATAATGCAGTATTACTTGCCTCATTATATGAGTCCGGAACGATTATATCCATCAAAAAAATGCTGGATAGTCTGGGAGGAAATGACGAAGTCTTTTTCAATAACAGATGGATGAATTTTGTGGATTTTGAAATGCTTACCGGTGGAGTAAAGGATGGATATGAAAACTTCTCAGATAGTATGGATGATGCATTACCGATGCCTGATAATATACTTTTCTTTGCTGCTATCAATGCGTTTATTAAAGAACATAATAAGCATTATAGTTTAAATCCTAGTAACCCACTGTATTCCCACCCGATTGATGATACGGCAATAGGAACCATATCAATTAATGAGCCTATTATTAAAGAGCTTCCAGGTGTTTCTTCAGTATTGTATTTAGGACATTTTATTAAAGAAGCGATCATCAACTGCTTTCTGCCACTTACGGAGGTGCCGATTATCTATCAGCAGATTCAGAATTTTGATTTCAATAGTCTCACAGGTCACAGGCCTAAAAATAAAAAACAGAATATCAGGGATGCTTCAGGCTATTTATTGCCTACTACACATCAGGATTTTGATATGGCTCCAATGGCTGCTGTATACAGCCAAGGCCAGGGAGGCACTCCTCATTCGACATTGTTTACCGATTTTACGCTTGATGGGGCTTCGGATAACTTCTACTTCTATGGAGTAAGAGAGTTAGGAAATCAAATGCAGATGAGCGAATTCAGTAAATTCCAGGGGCCAATTAAATTGGTGAATACCAATCCTGCGGAACCACCAAAAATCTTGAGTTTGCTCCCGGTGGTAGACAATGCAACATTAGGAATCTCTGCCAAAATAAGAATTGAGGTCAATTCTTATACCGATGTACATAAGATCAATGAGATTTCGGTGTACAGAGCAACCAATAAACTGGATGCAGACTCCATATTGAGCATGAAGCACATTAAAACAGTGAATATTGCTGATGTAGAAGTGAATCCTGTAAACGGATCATGGACGGTGTATGATGAATTCGAAGATCTGGATGAAAAACCTTATGGTGATCCTCTTTTCTATCGTATCGTTGCTTCAAGAAAAGTAGAATACACAACCACAGATTATACTGTTTCACCTCCCGTTACAAAAAATGTACAGGAGCAGGCTCCGTCGTTACCTTCAAAAACTACGGTAACGATGCTGGTAGAAAATTATAATCCACCGGCACCCGTGTTGAGATATCATTCCGAGCCGGTAGACTCTGATGTGATCAATTGGGTGATTCTATCCTGGGATCAGATTTGTTATAAAGGGAAATATCACCTTTATAAAATGAGCCCTCAGGGGAACTGGAAAGAGCTGGCCAGAATAGATACAGATGAAAAAGATACTTCAAAAGCAAAATTGTATCTGTATGGTAATAATCCGGCAACTAATAAAGATGAATGGTTCTTTAAGGAAGCATTTGATATGACAGGAAATGAATTTTTCCTTCCGGTTGAAAAATTAGGTCTGGATCCTATGAAGATTAAAGATGCAGAAGGAAGAGTACTTTATCATCACTTCAAAATGGTATCTCAGAATACTTCCAATATGTTCAGTACCGAAGAAAAAATCCTGACCATCTACAAAGAAGAAACCTGGACGGATATCGGTGGAATCTCTCATGACGGAACAGACGGAATGATCTTACAGGGAACTTTCATTGTAAGACCTACCTAAATCCTAATTATTAATAAAGATGAAAAAGTTCCTCCTTTCCCGCTCGGTGAGGAGGAGCTGATCATCAAAAAACAACAAATTATGGCAAAAAAAACAATAGCTGCCTTAAAGGAATATTTTAAAGCAGGAAAAAGACCTACCGAAAGTCAGTTTGGAGATTTTATAGACAGTTATGTACATATGGATGCTTTTAATCCTAATGCTTATCTGCCGCTCTCGGGAGGGAAAATGTCAGGCATTTTAAGTTTAGGTAATACCAGTACAACGTGGATTTCCAGGGATTTTTCAGATGTATCAGTTAATAGTAACTTTTCCAGATATTTTACAAAGCTCACGGGGTCCAATGGAGATATTGATAGTTTTGGATACTATGGGGCAGTCACAAATACTGGTTCGGTAACTATGAATTGGGGATTTATTGGAGGAACTACCTATAATGGGAAAAATGCAATCAGATGGACCTCTGATCAGAGAGTTGCCATAGGTGGTAGTGCTGCAGTAGTCCCAACTACAGGATATGCATTAGATGTAATAGGAAACGCATATGTAAGAGGAGATGTAACCTTTGCCGGCAATCTGAATACCTATCAGGGTTCATTACAGGTTCAGCATCTAAATGTTAATAAGCTAAGGGCAGACAGCGTAAATACCATATTATCAGCAGCATCCAGTAGTGGTACAAGTGGGATATTTTTAAGACCTGCAGGAGATACAGTTACCACAAACCAAATTATCATTAATGCGAACGGAACTCAGTATGTAGATAATTATAACTTACTTTTTGGATCTCAAATAACTACAGGATCATCTGTTTTCCATACCAATATTCCAGGAGTTAATACACCAGGTTATGGTATATGGATGGCACACAATCTCCAGTTTAACGGAACAGATTTTATTCAGCCAAGAGGAACCTTGAATTCCTGGGCTTTTACAGTCAATAACCACAAAGGTTTTTCATTTAACAGGGCGAATAGCAGTACAACAAATGGCTCAGCAGTATCACTTATTGAATTGGTAAAGATATCAGGCACCGGTGTGATCAGTACATTAAACAATGGAAGCTCGGACCAATGGAATACAGCTTACGGTTGGGGAAGCCATGCAGGAAAATATTTACCCATAAATTATTCTGCTCCGGTCAGTGCATTACCTTATCAAAATGATATGCTGGCGGTACCGGTAGGAACTTATGTATCAGCAGTGAGCTCAGGAGCTGTTAATTTACCTTTCACACAGGCAGGAGGATTGATCTCTTTTGGTAGCACAGCTGTTTCAACAAGATTACTGGGAGCCAGGGATAACTCAGATAATCTGTGGTTTCAATCTGGTGATGGTAAAGGAGCCTGGAGACAGCTTGCAACAAGAGATTGGGTTACTGCTCAGCTGGCTTCGGCGTCCAGAGCTACAATGTCAACAGCTGAAGTTTCTTATGCTCAGATCAGAGAAAGTATACAACCCGTTAAAAAAGAATATGAAATTGATTCAGCTTTTTATTTAGAAGTAAACGATACAACAGACTTCATTACCGTTACAGGTAATCAGCCGTCAGATATGATTTGTAATATAACGGGATTGTATTCTCAACAGGAAATTAAAATCATCAACCTGTCAACATCTTCTTTTATTGAGCTTCAGATAAAAGGGCGTTCAGCTGTTGTGGTAGAGCCAATGAAATATATGAAAATCTATATCACAAAAGATTTAAAGGTAATAAATATGGGCCAGTTTGCTTTAGAAGTTTTGGCTTAAAAAATTAAAATCTTTCCTGTTAAGTAAATAAAAGGAAAGAATAATCATCAAAAAACAACAAATCATGGCAAAAAAAACAATAGCTGCTTTAAAAGAATATTTTAAAGCAGGAAAAAGACCAACTGAAGGTCAGTTTGGAGATTTTATAGACAGCTATGTACATTTAGATGGATCTTCAGAATATTCCTCTTTTGTAGAATTTCCTGCAGATTATAAAGTAGGAGACTACATGGAATTTTTAAATTTTGCACCTTCCAGTGCTAATGCAGGTGGATTCTATGAAATATCTCTGGCATATACCAGAGGAAATATTGCTTGTGGCGCAACTCATATTGCTGCAGTTTCACACTCTAATCCAGATATATGGAGAGAGTGTGGAACCATCAATAAAAATAATTATATAGACAGTGAGCCAAATTATAATTTTACGATTGATGTAAATGGTGGAAGATGTAAGTTCCGTATCAGAGCGATTCATACATATGGATCTCCAGATCACGTGCTAAAAGTTTTTATTAAAATAAGATCTGTTAATAAGAATGATGGATGGACGGCAATAGATAACAAAGGTAACAGCCTAGCCTCCGTTCCTCTTCAGCCAATGTCTAATGAATGGAACCTATGGGTAGGAAACCTTCTATCAACTGAAAGTGCTAAAATAGGATTGAAAGTCAATGCTAAAGGAAATGTTGGAATTGGAACTGCTACACCTGAAACAAAGCTGAATGTAGTACAGGAAAACTCGTTAAATCAAAATTCCACGACCGCGAAATTTACAACGAACGGCGCGACAGGAGGAAGTAATATAGTAAGTCTTTCTTATCATAATAAAGCCAATCTGGAATTAAACTCTGGGTTTTCAGGCTTAGGAAGAAGATATGGAGATTACTATGACTTTAATATAGAAAATGATAATTCTTATGATCCACGCTTTGGATCTATCAATTTCGTGACAAGCCAAAATATTCAGATGACCGTAAGACCCGGTGGAAATGTAGGAATTGGTACAGCCAACCCACAGCAGAAACTTGATGTACAGGGAGTAATCATGTCACAAATCAGTACTAATGAAGGAGGAGCTATCTATTTAGATAATCAATCTAAAACAACACCCGGTACAGCAAACAGATGGGCAATCTATAATATGACAGGGCAATACACGAATAGTTTACAATTCTGGAATTATCTTAACGATGGTGGAGGCGGTGCAAAACTCATATTATCTGATGCCGGCAATATGGCATTACACGGTAAACTTGAAGCAAAAGATGTAGTGATCACTACAACACCTACTGCCGATCATGTTTTCGCGGTAGATTATAACTTAAGAGAGATCGGTGAACTTGAAAAATTTATTTCAGAAAAAAGTCACCTTCCGGAAATTCCTTCTGCAAAAGAAATGACAGATAGTGGCTTGTCGGTAGGAGACTTTCAAATCAAATTACTTCAGAAAATTGAAGAATTAACATTATACATGATCTCGATGAAAAAAGAGATTGATGTTTTAAAATCAAACTAATTATGGCAAAAATAACAATCACACAATTAAAAAATTATTTTAAAGCAGGGAAAAGACCAACGGAAAGTCAGTTTGGGGATCTTTTAGATAGTTATGTACATCTGGATGATCCTACCGTATTTCCTAATAGTTTTAAGCATAAAGACTTATCCGTTAAGTTTCCCAATCTGGAAAGCAACTTGGCAGTAGACATATTGTTGGGAACGATCATTAATGGGAATATAGAAATACATGTTGTAGGTGCGTGGAATAGCGAAAATACCGTAGGGATCATTAAGAAGCAAATTATCGTTGGCGCAAATCCTAACGGAGGTATCTGGTCCGCACCTGTATCAAGAATTATAGAGGCTTCGGGACCTATCACAGATCATATTTATCTCAGTGATATCATATGGGATAGTACTATAGCACAATATAAACTCACGCTGTATCATACACGTCAGTCTGGAAATGTGTATGCAATCAGGCTGATACAGCATTGTAATTCAACCGCTGTCATTGATAAGGCAGTATTGTCTGACATTTATACCAATGTCCTTACCGGTCAGAATAAACATTATGTCAATTATAATGATAATGTGGGAATAGGTACCAAAAAGCCGCTTGCGCCATTAGATGTTCAGGGACGGATTTTATTGAATGCCGGTTCTAGTGTGGTAAGCGGCGTGGGAATTGTTGGGTATACTACCCAGTGGTCCAGAGGATATAATTTTGTATCACCTGATAATACGCAGCATTTGGGCGGTTTCGGAGCCTTGGGTACCAATAACCAGATTGATCATTATTTTGTAGGAAAATATGGCGGAAGTATCGCTAAATTTTTTGCGGGTGATGATCGTGTTTTCCTTAAGGGGAATGTAGGAATCGGAACCGAAGCTCCGGCAGCAAAACTAGATGTTGTAGGAGAGATATTGTCCGGAAGTAAATCGGCAACAGAAGGAGTTAATGCTTTTGCAGTACGATATGAAAATGGATCTTTTAATAACTGGGGGGCTTTAAGAAGCGGTGCAGAGACCTATATGAGTTATGGGGTAAAGGCTTCACCCACCACAGCTTATGGATGGGTATCAAGCAACGGAAGCTTTTCCAATTATAAAAACGCGGTTACCCTGGGAAATGAAGGAATAAAGTTCCTGGGAAGTGCCAGTGCACAAAGCGCTATCAATTCACCCATTGTTATGAACGAATTGATGAGGATCGCTCCTAATGGAAATGTAGGAATAGGAACTAAAAACCCGGATCAGAAACTTACTGTAAAAGGAAAAATTCATGCTGAAGATGTTATGGTGGATATGAATGTTCCTGCAGATTATGTGTTTCAAAAATATTTTGACGGTGAATCTTCTATCAGACCGGATTATCAAATGCCAACCATCAGTGAACTGGAATCTTTTGTAAGAGAGAATAAGCATCTTCCGGAAATTCCTTCCGGAGAGTCTATCATGAAAGATGGCGTCAATTTAGGAGACTTCCAGATGAAATTACTTCAGAAGATTGAAGAACTGACACTCTACGTCATTTCTCAGAATAAAGAAATAGAAAATCTGAAAGCTGTTATTAAAAAATAGTACGATTCGAAGCCTATTTAATAAAAAAGGCCGTTTTCACGAGTTGTGAGACGGCCTCTTTATATGATATGAAACAAAAAAACCTCTAAGTGAATTAGAGGTTTTAAAGTGGTTTCTCCAGGAATCGAACCAGGGACACATGGATTTTCAATCCATTGCTCTACCAACTGAGCTAAGAAACCATTATATTTTTGTTTGATTTACTTCGTTGTTTTAAAGTGATGCAAAAGTATAATATTTTGTAATACCACACAAGTTTTTTCTGATTATTTTTTTTAAAAAAAAGGTTTATTATGAGATCTATTTTTTAATCAGTTGAAGCCCAGAGGATTTGTGTTTTTACGAAGCCATAATACTTAATCTGTTTAAAGTTATTCAATTTGATAACAACCGTCAGATTAAGTATTAACTCATTCAAATAAGGATTATTCATAATACTCTTTCATAAGGCTTTTCCGTTCCTTGGTTTCCAGATTGATATATTCAAACTTTTTATATTGGCAGAATGATCCCATATCTTTATCACCATTAATAAAAATGCCTCCTACCAAAATGACATACTTGCAAGGGTAGTTGGTTTCTTTTACCAGTACTTCTATACGTTCGTCTATAGCTTCATACATGACTTCGGTAGCTTCAAAAATCTGATTCTCTGCATTCAGGATCCTGTCTTTGCTGTGAAGAAATATTTGCTCAATGGTATTCATCTGAAAATCCAGTGAAGTGATATTCCCTTCTATAATTTGTCCTGCTGCCAGTTTTCCTAATGCTCCTTTTGCCGCACCACAGCAGGCAGAACTGTTACTTTGTCCTATTCTGCTTATTTCTCCAATTTGTCCACTTTTAGTAATCCCGATATGAGGCGCGTAAAAAATGACTACAGCCCCATCCTCAGGAACGTGATGAGCAAAAGCTCCCATTCCTGTGAGGCCCGCAAAAGGAAAGCCATCAAGTCCTCCCAGATGAAACGGACCAAGCATTTCATATGCCCTTGGTGGATACTGTATTGCGTTGACATCATCACAACACATACTGTCGGCATGCATCAGCTGATTAGGTTTTAATTCTAAATGTTTTTCAATGGTATCTAATAGCCGGTTGACCGTATCAATAGATGTTAAAGCTTTGGGGTACCATTTTCTTACAGATTCTATACTCATATTTTTTGTTTTTTTTGCACTAAATTTTACCAGCAATATAGTTGTAATTTTTACATTAAAATATTATTAACAGGCTGTATAGCGGCAGGTAATTCTTTTTCTCCAAACATTTCACGCAAATCAATTTCTATATTCCTGCTGATTTGTGTAATTGAAATATCATTTGCATTTCCTTCGAATGGGTTTTCCGTACTTTCGCCAATCTGTTCCAGAACCAAAAATACCCAGCCCAGCAATACACTAAAAGGAACAGTAAGCCAGATGATGTCTTCGCCAAATTTTTCCACCATTTTTGAGAATTCTCCTATAAATCCTAATGGTAATAAAAAGCACAGAGCATTTGTAAAATACAGATTAATGCTGGAGAATTGCCGTGGATAAGGAAAATTTTTAATCCTTTCACATTTTCCCTGCTGATCATATAATTCTTTAAACTGATTTTCCAGAGCGGTATAATTATAATCTGAAATTTTACCCTCTTCATTCAATGTTCTCAAGTGAGTGGATTGCAAAGAAATGATTTGGGTAGCCCTGTTTTTTGTAGTAAGGATATGTTCCAGCTCATCTTTATTTAAAAAAGGTTTCAGCTCATCTTCAATAGCATTCTCCCATTCCGGAACTTTATAATATTTTAAATATTCCCTGTTGTAGCTTTTTGTTTTTACATGCTCCCAGCTCTTGGTTTCTCTGAGCTGAAATCTTAATGCAGTAAGCCAGGCAAAATGACGGTAGATGATCTGCTGATGTATGGCAGCTTCCAGGGTTTTATCATCAGCTCTTATAAAGTCCTTTACCAGTATGCCAAAACTGCGGCTGTTATTGATGATTGCTCCATAAATCTGCCGTGCTTCCCAGCTTCGGTTATAGGTTTGGGTATTTTTAAACCCAGAAATGAATGCTGTGGCTGTTCCCAGTAATGCTACAGGAACCCATGGAATGGCCAGCCATTTCCATCCGAGAAAATAAAATAAAGCGGTAGGAATAATACTTAAAATAAGCATCTTATAGATTTTCTTCCTTGTCCACGGAATAAACTGATAAAGCTTGTAATGTGAGCCTGTATTCATAACAAATTAATTTTTTGAAGAAAATTTACTGATCAGAATACCCACAAGCACTACAGTATAGAACTGTCCGGCTATACCCACAAAAGCGGTTATCAGCTTTGTAACATGTGTATTGGGAGTGATATCCCCAAATCCGATACTTGTAAATGTTATAGAGCAAAAATAAACCAGATCAATAAAAGTAAGAGCAGGAGAAGATATATCAACCCCCTTAAAAGACGCGTGGTTGCGATATTGGAAAAACTGCAGTGAAAAAACTGCAATTTCAATCAGCAGCATATATCCACAGATTGAAGCAGAAATAATATCTGTATTGATATACCCCGGTTTTATAAGAAACCGCAGAACTTCCATAAAAAGAAAACAGAAAAAAACTACATAATTGATGTTCAAAAAAGTAAAATACCAGGAAATATCTTTAAAAAATGGAATACCAATGGGTAATAATAAAATAACAATGAAATGCAGATTTCTGAACCAGTGCTTCCAGCTATGCTTTCCTGTAAATAAGAAAACAGATCCCAATCCTAGAATTACCATATTTATAGGCCATATTACGCGGGTATAGAAGTCCATATCTGTAAGAAATACTCCCACAAATAAATGCTGTAGCAAGGCGAATAATAGAATCTCATATTTTCTTTCCTGTAACTTCCGGTTGGTTTTTCTTACAAAACCCAGGCTCTGCTTTGGATCTTCACCATGCATGGTAGTAATTGTATTTTTTTAACATCATTGAAATACAAAAATGAACTATTAAAATTAAAATAACATGGTGAATTTTTCTGAAATTTCAATTCCGAATTTTTTATTCCCTGTTTACGGATCCGATATGAAGAATGACAGATTGATTTAAAAGCGGCAAAAATTATTGCTCTATAAAAATGATAAAAACGGAAAAGGAATAGGGTTTGGCTTTTCAGGTGGTCAATAGCTGAAGATAAAAAAACAAAAAAACCTCTAAGTAAATTAGAGGTTTTAAAGTGGTTTCTCCAGGAATATCCCTTTATTCTGATTTTCAATAATTTAAAACTTTGTTTACTTGTAGGAGGGACAAAGTAGAGACAGAAATTAATAAATAAAATCTTTTTTGCCGATATTTGTTTAACTCTGTTTAGTAAACTATGAAAGCAAAGATAAACAATTTTTACAATTTTCTTAATGAACTTCGATATAGGTTTCAAAACATTTTAATGTCAAATCCTGAAAGCCTCAATGAAGATGTTTCTGTTCTGGAATCCATATATTCATTCAATAAAGAGCAATTTCCATTTGATATTAAAACCGTCTTTGAGGGATTATACACAGAAAATCCCGATAAAATGGAATTGATTTTTTGGGACAAACTCAAAGAATCTTACTACAATTACGAGCAGTTTATAGAATTAGATTATCAATATTTTAAAAATCTAGATTTACCTGAAAAATTTCAAAACCTATTCTATCACAGTAAACTTCTATCATATAACTATTTTGCCTATGTTTCCCGTATCTACTATTGGTATTATGGTAGGAAAAATGAAAAAAGGGGTGAAAAAGAAAAGATTACAGTAAGATTTTTAGATGATTATAGTAAGAGAATCCCCGACTTATCTGAAGATGGTGCTATGCAAAAAATTCAAAATTACTTTTCTCTTAATTTTGAAATGTTAGAAAATTACATAAAATACATTTACGCAAAAAATGATTTTCAACTTGAAGTTGTTGAACTCCAAATATCTGATAATAGCATTGTAAATAAAGAATTGGAAAAGTTAGCTGGTGAATATTATTCAAAATTAGAAGAACTTGCAAACTACAAAGACAATATCACAAAATTGGTGATGAATCTGAGATTTGAATATCCTGATTTTTTAAGTAGTGAAGGTATATTTGCGAAAAAAATTGTTAGAGGTCAAGAGCCTATAAAATTTCTCCATCCAGAAAATGTCTTTAATTCCCTTTTACCACATATTCAAGATGAGTTTAATGAGCCTTTAAGAAAGTTGATATTTGGTGAGCATACTAATGTAGACAAAGAAATTAATTTTAGAGGGAGTTCTAACAAGTTTGTATATTTTTTCAAACAACTGTATGAAGATAGTCATCTGATTGCTGATAGCAAAGAACAGATCTCGGAGTGGATAGTTAAAAACTTCCTATTCTACGATGAAGAAAATTTTAAAAATTTTAAAAAAGATACTATTCAAAAGACCCTAATGCGTGATTCAAAACCCCCACGAACAAAAATCAAGTATCTGATTTAACTATTTAATGTCCCTTTTTTGTCCCTATTTAAGTACAGGCATTGATTGAGGATAATCGGTTAGAGTATTTTTGTAACATAATTAAAATAACAATATTATGCAACAACAAAAATTCTTAGAGGTTATCACTCAATTAGCGAGCGCCTTTTCGTTAGAAAATAAAACAGACGAGAAATTAGATTTATTACTTTCAAAATTAGAAAGTAAAAACAAAGATTCTGCGGAATCACAAAAAGATGAACATCTTTTAATTTCTGAGGTTTGTGAACTTACTAAAAAGAAGAGAACAACTATTTGGCTCTGGAACAAAAAAGGTTTGTTAAAACCTATTGGTAAATCTGGCAAAAGTCCTATTTACAGGAAAAGTGATGTTTTGAATTATATTTATAATTCTGAAAAACATACGGAGTAACTTTTTAAAGTAAAATTACTTTCTAAACAGCGCTGTTTATCTCTTATCAAAGTCTTATTTCCTAAAGACTTTTTAAAAACAAATTTTATCAAACAAATATTAATCCGCAGTGGAATTCCTTTGCATGGTTTTTCTATTGCCTAAAATTAGAAATAATATGTTTTCACTTATACAAAATGTAAAAAACAGAAATGTCATCGGGCAAATAAACTCCGTAGCCGAGTTTGTTGCGCATCTTAAAAATGAAAAAAGGAAAGAAGTACCCGAAATCTTGAAATTGCGAGAGATCAAAGATAAAAACAAAGAATACCAAGCTATAAAAGTTGAATTGCCATCAATTTGTTTTAACTATACTTTCAAGAATAACTATGTCAACACTGAAAATGCAAATGAATCAACAGGATATTTATATTTTGACATTGATGGAGAAGAGAGTTTTGATTATGATATTACCTATGTAACAGCATTATGGAAAAGTGTTGGAGGAGAGGGTTTTGGATTACTAGTAAAAATAAGAAATCTTGTAAAGAGAATTTAAGCTATGAGCATATAGTAAATATACTGGGTATTCCTTATGATAGATCATGTAATGATTGTAGCCGAGTGAATATCATCAGTTTTGATACACAAGCATACTATAATGAATATGCGGATGAAATTGATTTATTAGAATTTAATAAGACTATTGTGCATCCAGTAAAAAAACTCCCCCATTATAGTAGTAATAAAATTAATTTTTTAGGTTACGACCATAATGGGGGTAAAATTAGATTCAATAACTTGTCTGACATACTAGCAAAGAAAGATTTTGAATTTAATAAAGATGGGTATTATGATTTCGGGAAAGAAAAAGTAGAGTATTGTAAATGTTATACACCTCATACAATTGTTCCACAAGGATTAAGGAATAACAGGATAAGCGCATATGCTTACTGTATTATTTCAATAAACCCTAATGCTAGTTTTACGTCTTTTAAGCATTATATTCAAGTGTTTAATAACAAATACTGTAATCCCCCTCTTGAGATGGAAGAGGTAGATGAAATGGTTTCTAAAATCTATAATTTAAGGGGTAAGATTGAGCCCATGAATAATGCAAAAAGAAGAATTATTTATGGTGAGGAGATAAAAACTTTATCTCAAAAATTAAAAATTAATGGTAAGGTCTTGGGAGAAGACAGGTCTATAAAAGTATTCAATGAGTTAGTAGATTTTGTTTTTAATTGGAACTACGAAAAGTATCCAAAAATAACTCAAAAATCACTCATCGGGGTATCGGGTAAAAATAAAAAAACAGTTGAAAAATACTACCGTAGTGTTCTTAATAAAATAAAGAACTCATAGTAAAGTAGGAGAATAGCTGTTCTCCTACTTTATTATGTTTAAATTTTATAAATGAATTAGATTAAAATGAGCTATTTATAGGTGTTTTTTACTGAGAAATTTTAAAATATTAAGTGCATTGAAAATATTGAATGAATATTCATGTTTTTTATTTATTATTACAGAAAATATGAAGAACCAAATTTATTTTAAGTAGATATTCTAAATATCATTCAGATAAAATTTTTAAAACTAACAAATGAAAAATGTAACCGCTACTCAAAATATTTCTATTGGAATAAATATCAAATTTATTTACAAATAATTATTAAAAATTAGGAACTTTATATCTTTGGAAAAAGAAATAAGTAGCGTATGAATATTGATGATCTTTATAAAAAAATCTCGGATAAATTATTCAATATTTTTTATGTTGATTCCCATAAGTATGGAATACAACAAGACAATGGTAGTTATAAGTTAATTAAGCAAAAAATTTCACCAGTAACGGTTGAAGATATGCTGAAATATCAGAAGAGCTTACTAACATATCAAGAATTACATATTGTTGATAATGCCTTTGTAAAATGGATATGTATTGACCTCGACATTATTAAATCGGAAATTGATACAAATGAAGTTAATAGAGAAAATTTAACAGCTGTAAAAAAAACTACGGATCTATTATCAAATTATCTTGATAGTATAAATATTCCACATTTGGTTGAATTTTCTGGAAGAAGAGGATTTCATATCTGGATTGTATTTGAACGAAATATTACTAAAGAAGAAGGCTATAATCTTATTAACTATATTTATAAAAATACAAGAGACAAATTTGAGAAAAATATCACAGCAGATCTATTTCCTAAAACTCCATATGTAAACAAAAGATCTAAAGGTATTGGCTACGGTGTTAAACTTCCATTATCTCAGAATAAAGTCAGTAATAAATTATCTTTTTTTCTTGAGAAAAATGAGTCTTTTGAATTTGAGCAAGATAAATGGCTGAAAAATCCTAATATAGCCTTTCTTAAAAAACAGCTGGAAATATTATCTAATTTTAAACCAATCTCTTATAAGTTAGTTTCACAATATATTAATGAATATGCCGATACTTATAGGAATTCAATTTCATATATTAAAAATAGGAGAATAACTTCTCATTTAACAAATCAAATAGATTTAGATTCTTTAATAAATTCTCTAAAAAAATGTGATAACTTAAATGAAATTCTTAATAATTACGAACAAGGATTAAGTACTAAAGAAAGAAGTATTCTCGTTGGACTTTTAGGGCAGCTTAAAACTAAGGATAATGATAATTTTGGAAGAGATCTATTGATTGAAATATTTTCTAAAATTAAAGATTTTAACGAAGAGATTACATTAAAGAAAATAAATACATTAAAGTATTTTAAGCCAATTAGTTGTAAAAGTTTAGGAAAATGTACAGCTTGTAAAGAATGTTCTATTGTTTCACCTATCGAATTAATCGAAGGAATTGAGTTTGAAAAACTACCTGATTACCATATTGAAAATATTGATAAATTTGTTTTTGAGAAAATAAAAAAATCATTATATCAGTATTCTTTAAAAAATGATGAAGTTCCCTTATTTAGTCAATTAAAAACTATACAAAATATAAACTTCGAAAATATTAATGAATTTATCTCATGCATATATAATGGGAATTTTAATTTTGAAAATAGAGAAAGTTTTAGTTTTGATAGAAACGAGATAACAAAAATAAGAAGACTGTATAATATTGATCCTCTTGATAATCTTGTATCTATTTACTTCACATTTATTTTAAATTCAATTTTTTTCAATGAGATTTCAGGTAATTCATATGGGTATGAATTTTCAAGTAGTTTCTACAAGAATAACATTTTTAATAATTGGTTTATAAACTGGGCTAAATATACACAGAAAATTGAAACTATTCTTTTTAACTCTGAATATGAAGATTATTTTCTAATAAAGCTTGATATAAAAAATTTTTATGATAAAATTAATCTTAATAGATTAAAGATTAGACTTTTCGAAGAAGCTCCTACATCAATTAAAGAAAAATTATCAGAATTATCAGAACAAGATATAATTAAGTATAAAAATATTTTAGATTATTTAATTGAGTTGTCAAGGACTACAACAGGAGATAATTTAAAAGGATTACCTCAAGGACCAGCTTATGCAAGATACTTAGCTGAACTTTATTTAATCGGTTTAGATGGATTAATTGAAAATAGATTTATTCAGGATCAAAAACGAGAATATTATAACCGATTTGTAGATGATATATTCATATTTGTAGAATCGGAGGAAAGAGCAAATAATCTTTTTTCAAAAATTAAGGACTGGTTAGTAATTAATGATTTAGAGTTTAATACTCAAAAGACAAAAATTACTAATGTTAAAAAATATGCTGAATCGGGTGAGTACAATAAATTCAAAGACAATATTAAATACGATATAAACTTTGCTAACAAAAATAAATCTGTTTTACCAGAAAGTGATGTTCAAGAAGCGTTATTTAAATTGGAAAACCTAACGGAAGATTTTAAGTTTGGACTAAAAGATAATCTTCGATTTTTCTATAGTAATTTTAAAGATGATAAAAGATTAGATTTTCTAAAAAAAAGTTTAGCAAAAAAATTACCATTTACAAATGATGGTAGAGGTACTTTGTATTTTATTTTTTATAATAATCTTATTTCAAATTTTCGTGACGAATTTTGGAATTTAAAACAAGACGTAGCCAAAATACAGGGACTTTCATTGACTCACTTTCTTAATACAATTTTATTAAACGAAGATATCATAAAATATAATAAAGAAAATATTAATGATATTATTGAGAAGGTGCATTTAAGAAGTGATCTTTCAGATGCAGATCAATTATTGGTCACTTCATTAGCATTAAAAACAAATAACCAAGTCAAACTAAACTTTTCAGAGAAAATTATGTATTCAGCACTTAAAGTTCCAGATTTTGAATTGTCAATTGAAAATTGGGACTTACAAAACCGAGCATTACAAGATAAAACAGAATCAATTTCTTTTTTAAATGAACTTAATAGAATCATAAATGAAAATACTTATACGAAGGAATTCTTAAATGAACTTGCAACATATTCATTTAGTCGTTTCTCTTTATGGGAAGAAAAACAAGAAACATCATTTTTGAAAGATGAAAGCGCTTTAAAGCTATATTATCAAGCATTGTGCTTTTTAACTCTTTTTGAAATATCACCTAAAAATGCAGTCATCATAGAGTCTTGGAGATTATTACTGAATAAATCTCAAGAGTTTGGAGATATATCAAATAAACATCATCAATTTTTATGGATTAGTAAATTAGAAAATTTTAAATACGAGGATTTTTCTAACAATTTGTATACTTTAATTCTATCTGATAAATCAGGGACTGATCTTAGTGAAATTAGTTGTAAAAATGAATTTTTGAAGCAATATAGAAATTTAGTTATCATGTTATTATTTTCAAAAGATGAAATAAACCATTATTCTAGATTTAATGATGATATATTAGTAAATATTAAAGAGGAATCTCTTTTCATAAAATGGATAAAAAAACCAGGAGCAAGTTTATATCCAGAGTTTGACGGTATTGGACTTAAAAATATAGGTCTTAATGGAATTATTGTTCTTAAAGACGCTGAAAAAGTATTCATTAAAGACATTAACTCTAGCATTAACTTTAAAAAGTATGGTTATCTTAATATAGAAATAGAATTAGAGAATGGAAATGCAGAAGAATTAGAATATTCTATACCCAATGAAAGGCTATCTTCAATATTGGAAGTTAAAGATTTGAAAGATTTTATAATTAAAATAAGTGATTTAATAGAAATCCACAAGTCTTTTTCCAAAGATCACTCTACAAAATATCCTGTTTTTTACAAACCTTTTAACAGTTATAATTCATTACCTATTATTCCTTATTATTCTGATCAGGATGAAATTATAGATTATAATGGTAATGTCATTAAAATTGAAAAGTCAGGTTATTGGGAGACAATAAAAGAGTTGATTAAAAATATTGACAATAATGAAAATATTAAATTGTCATCAGAAGAATCAATATTTAACTTTAATATAATCGAACTTGATAAGAGATTTTTTCCCAAGTCAGGTTCTTTAATAATTTCAAGAGAAGAAGATAAATTAAATTTTATCGAAGAGTTTAGAGGAAATATTAATATAGAAAATTTTTCAATTTTTGAATATCAATATTCTTGGTCAAAAACTGTTTTTAAGCAATGTGAAAAATTAGGCACAGACGTTAATACTTTAATTAGTTACTTAGATATCCATTTTAAACATTTTGAAGAAGATGATAGAATGGACTTATTTTTCTCAATTGATGATAGCTTTAAAATTAATGACTCTAATCTGCAAGATTTTTATTTAACAATTATTACCTCAGTAAATATCTTTCAGAATCAAGTGCAAATTAAAGATATTAATTTTGAAGACATTTTTGCTAATGATTACTTAAATGAGATAGAAATTGATGGTACTAATAAGAAGATAAATTTAATAGATTTAAAAAAAATAGATATTACAATAGATAACCCTCGTGATGTTTTAACGAATGAATCTATTTATAAATTAAATATAGAAGGTGGAATTAAAGAATTTGATGATATTTATTTTTTTAATCATATGTCAAAAAAATTTCATTTAAGGGATATAAATGATTTAAGGGGTTTGATAAGAAGCAATGGAGGAAATTTTGTCTTTATTGATAATGGAGATATTTTTATTTATACTTTAGAAAATGAGCTCTTAAAATGCTTTAATAGAATACAAAAGAGAAAAGATTTATACGATAAAATTTTCAATACAGTTGAAGTTTCTAATCAAACAATCAATGTTGAGATTTTGAAACCCCTTTATCCTAATAATAGAAATTATAATTCTGTAAAACACACATATGATAATTTTACTGAAAGGATAAGTTTATTGCAAAAACTCAGGTCACATTATAAAATTACAACTGATATAGAAAGTAGAATTATAAACTGGTTATCAAATCTGAATGAACAAACTATAGGAGGGAGTGATTTACAAGTATTTATGATGGAAAAAGGTTTTGGGATCTCTGACCTCCATACAAGTATACTTAAGGTTCTAGATAAGCATCTATTTATTTCTAATGATAGAATTAATTTTATCAAAGAAACAGTTGAACAAATACTTTCTGAGAATAATAATTCTATTGTATTATCAATTAAAAACCCAATAAATGATGAAAATGGACTAAAAAGGTTGTTGGAGAAATGTGATTTTATAAATAGAAAAATAGACTGGGAAAAGAACTTTGATATTTTATGCTCAGAGAAAAAATCATATAATAAAATTATATTTTTAACAGATATTGCTCTTTCAGGTAAACAAACAATTAAAGCTTTTAATTATTATAGAAAATTTCATGATAGCAATGAGCTTTTAAAAGAATATAATAATCATAAAATACATTCAAAAACGCCAAAAGAAGAAAGATATTTTTTATTTGACGATATTGAAAAGATATCAATATTCAATGATAATTTGGTAAAATGTGAACATATAATTTTTGTTTCCTCAATCATGACTGAACTATATCAAGAAAAAGTTAAAGAAAATTTAAGTGATGTACACGAAAAATGTGAATTCTTAACATATTCTGAAGTTTTTAAAAAAGAATTTATTTATGAAGGAATAAATTATAGTAATAATCACAGAGAATTATTTGAAGCATTAGTGAAAGATTTGGTTTTAATTAATAAATTGTTTGTTTTAAACGAACAAGATAAGGTTTATTATGAAAAAAGTATTGGAGATTTGAATGATAATAATGTTGTTTTAAGAATCAACTCTTTGCCTGCAAAACATATAAAATTATTTTCATTGCAACCAACAAAAGGTAAACCATTATTAGATTTTATACGTAATTGGTAACTTAAAGTTCAGAATATCAAGTTATATGTGGAAATCTTGTTTCATTAAAGAATTAAAAATTAAGTACATAGTTTGATTTTGATACTGAAAAAGAAATTTATGAAGTCTTCACCTGTTTTTAGATTTCACGACTGCATTGCTACTACAGAAGGCAGTAATTTTAGTAATGTACCGAGAATTTCAAGTGATTAAAAGTATAGCTCTGCTAGAGTATATTATAAAGTGGTTTAAGGTGGTTTTTAGCATACTTTATCATGTTGAGTTATTGTTTTTGCGTTTTGAGAATTTGGCATGATTTTTGATTTGTGTAAATCAAGTATAATAAACACTATCTCAGTTAGACGAGGTAGTGTTTTTGCTTTAATAAGAAAAATTAAAATTTTAGAAACCAAATTTAAAAATATTATAAAATGAAAAATATAATCTTACCTACTATTTCAATTAATTCAGGATAGCTGTATTGAAATAATCTCTTAAATCATTTTGAGTAGCCCAAAATACGTCCTAAGTAAAAACTTAGGGTGGTATTGTCGTGTCCAAACTTTAACAAATAAATATTTTATCATGAAAGATTTTAAAAAAAACAACAAAATTAAAAACAACAACAAAAACATGAAAACATTTGATAACAAAAAACTTAAACAAGAGTTAATACTGGCTGAAATCACATATCAGCGTGAATTAGAAGAAAGACTAAGAAAAGAAGCCGTAGGCTTATATTTTGAAATTGACAGCGAAGAGCAGATATGGGTTTATAAAGATTCTAAAGTAGTAGCTGATATTTATATTGAAGAAGAGTGGGAGAATAACATTAATGCCACAATAGATATTAACCCTTACTCTAAAGTCACATTTAAGAAAGTTGAAAAGAAACTCCGAGATTTTTTATTCAATGAATGGAGTAGAGAACAATATGAGAAACTTGAAATTAGCGAGTCTTGCCTAAGTAAAGACCCTGAAAACTGGAAAGATTCTCAATAAAAAATAGAAAATATTAATCTGCAATGGAAATTCCTTCTTTTTTTAATATGCTGGGATTTCCATTGTTTAAAAATTAGCATTATGTCAAAAAAACTATTATCTAAAAATAAAACAGCAAGAAAGCTAACTAGAAACGAAAAACAAAGGATTACAATTGCTAATGTAGCATTAATTCCTTCTGTAATTAAAAATTATATAGATACACTTGTGGAGGTTTACCGCCCGACTTTTACCTACAAGCTAAAAGTTGAGTTTTTCTATTATATTGTTACAACTATAATAAAGCGCCAAAATACTTACGAAAATAAAACGCTTGAAAATATTCCTGTTGCACTTAATGCAACGATTTTAAGGGGTATAAAGTCAGATTATAATGAGTATATAAGTTGGCTTATTGAACAAGAAGTTATTTTCATGGCTGAAAATTACGAGCCTGGACATTCTTCAAATAAATATTGCTTTGCAGATTTTATTTTGTCGCCCCTAAAAGAAGATTCAGTCTCTGAAATAGTTGAATTAAAAGCCTTAGAATCCAGTACAATCACAGTGGCAAGATCCATTCAGGAATCTGAAGTGTATGAGGAGAATAAACATCTTTTGAAGTGGTTTAATAATGATTTGGAAATTGATTTTGAAGGGGCTAAAACCTATATAAAACATTTATCTTATTATGAAGGTGAGATTTATGATTTAACACATAAAAAAGTTCATTGGAACCATCAAATAACAGTTTTACATCATAAAGCTTTTTATGCAACCCGAAATGAAGAAAGTGATTTTCGTTTACACACAGTTTTAACAAACTTGAAGAAGATATTTAAACCTTTTGTAACATATAAAGGTCAAGAACTTATAGGATATGATCTAAAAAACTCGCAACCGTTTTTCTTGATATTTTTAATAGATTCTATTATAAATAGTAATAGTAGAATAGATAATATAATAGATAGAATATATCTTAAAAAGATTTATAATTCCTTTATGTTGCAGAAACTCTGGGAGGTCCTTTCTACAGAGGGTTTCCAGAAAGAATATGAAATTTTTAAAACATGGGTTCTTAACGGTGAAATTTATGAAAATATGGAGAGTATAATGAATCCTAAGAAACGGTTAGGCTCTTATTTTGCAAATAAATATATCGCTAGGAAAAAGGTAACTGAAAAGAAAAAAATGGATAATGTTAGAGCTTTGATGAAAGGAGTCATTTTCACTTTATTTTTTAGTAGTCTAAAAACAAGAAATTCAGATTACAAAACTTTTAAAAAGGTTTTTCCAAATTTGGTTACTGTAATAGAGATCTTTAAGAGGAAGGCTAATGCTGATTTTTCCAAGCTGTTGCAAAATATTGAATCAGACTGTATGATTGATTTTGTATCAAGGAAGATTGCTAATGAGTACCCAGAAATGCCATTATTTACCATTCATGACTCAATCTCTACCACAGAGAATTACGCAGAGATTTTAAAGGCTTTAATGCCTCAATACGTCTATGAATACACAGGATTAACACCTAAGATAGAAGAGGAAAAATGGAAGAAACATGATTTTCAAATTGATTATGAAAAACGATTAAAGTTACATCCAGAATGGTATGCTTACAACGGCTTTTAAGGCAGTTTTTTAGTGTGTTTTACATTACAATGAACACAGCCTTACTAGATAAAAACAGGCTCAAAATAAGCCTGTTTTATGCTCTTGTTACATTTAGTTCTAAAAGTGCAATAAATTCCACTGATTCATCCTTTCCCATAAGCTCATCATTTTCATGTCTTTATTGTAAAATGGGAGAATTAAATATTCGTAAATCATTCTTCCACAAAGTTTTGAGCTGACTTTAGAACTGATATTTTACCGCCTACAGAACACTTACAAGTAGAGCTATCTAATAACTCTTTTTTACCGTCAATTTCAAAATTAGAGGTATTATCCCACTTAATAGGTGAAGGTGTACAGGAAGACCTTAAAACACTGCACATTCCAAAAGGTTTAATGTTAATGTTAGACTGTTTGTCCTCTTCTGTAGCCTGTAGCTTTCCATCAATACTCATAAAGGATTGACTAGTTACTGTGAGCGGAGTTGGTGAAGTTCCTTTATCACATTTTAGCTGGGTGGTATCTGTGATATGCTGGGACATTATTTCTCAATATTTAAAATTCCTTTTTCCAGAGAAGTTGACATTTTAGCTTTATAAATCAATTTTTCTCTATTATAGATTGTAATATTCTTAGTCATTGTTGAAATTGTAATATCTTGTATTTTAGCACCATTAAGAAAGTATTCAATTTTTTTATTAAAATGTGACAACAAAGCTCTCTCAGGTAAATAGCTTTTTTTTGATTTTAAAAGTGTATTAAGTAAAACTATTTGTTTTCCTGTCAATTTTTTACTGTTCAGTAGTTGAATAGAGTTACTTTCATTAGTATCATTGACTGTAGATGTTTCCTTATCATAGTAGGAATAATTCCTTATAACTATACTATCTACTTTTCCAGTATAAATATGTTTTATTTGCCCATTTATTAAAATGTTTAATAATATAACAAAAACTAAGATTATTTTTTTCATTTTCTTAACTATTAGATTGCTTCTAAACCTTGAACCGTTGACTCATCATAGACACCGTAATTTCCATCTTCAATTGTAATATCCAAATGCTTTTTATAGAATGTTACATTTGCCATTGTACTTGGCGCAATATGAAATGTTGGGTCTATATTGGCATAAGTTGCTGGTAATGCAGATATAACTTTAATACCAATTTTTTTTGCAATTACTCCTGCATACACACTAAGATAGTTATATGCTAGTATTTTCTTTATTTCTAAAAATGTCAGCTTTATTGAGTCATTTACTTTATAGGTTGTCCCTAATATACCATTGATTTGAGGAGTTAAATCAACAGGTAACGAACCACTAGGATGATAATAAAATGTATTTGGCACAAAACTAAAAATAGTAGAATCAGGTATTGTTTTAGTAGTACTATACTGTTTGTTATTCCTAAACTTTGAAAAAAGAGCATTTGTTGCAACAGGAAAGCTGCATCCCCAAATTTTCATAAACCCAGAACTTGTAAATGCATTTTTAAAATTTGTAGCATTAATCGTCCCTGAAGTAAAGTCAGCTTTTCTCATATCACAATCTCCTGCACCACTATCTGTATTTACTAAAATTGGACCATTCCAATACGCATGAGAAAAGACATGAACTTCCTGTAATGTATTAGGGTTATTTGTTCCTATATCTTCAATCAATTTATAAACATCAGTTTTTGAAATTATCTTTTTACTATTGTTCTCAAATCGAATACTATTATTAGCTCTCACATAGTCACTATTGATTACTTTATCAAATGTTAGTGTGCTTTTCTTAGGCGATGAGTTTGCAAAGTATTCAGTTTTAGTAATAGTTCCCGCTAAAATATTTACATCATAAATAATAAAATCATTTCCTTTTTGGCTCTGAATGATTTTCTTCACATAGCTTTGAACATATTTATCAAAAGAGCCTGAAAGCTGATAATTGTTATGGTCATCAGGATAAAATAGTCCAGAAACCAATATGTACTGCTTGAATGGAGCGATATTTACTTTCAAATGTTGGAAGTTAACACTTCCACTTATACCTGTTATTGTTACTGTTCCAGACATAATAATTATATATTAGTTTCGTTTGTATCTTCTTTTTCTTTCTTTTTTATCTCCACTTTTTCTTTTAACTCTGCAAAACCTTCTTTATTTACAGTTCCTGAATAAATTACTTTCTTTTTCTCATTATTATAATCATGTTCAACATCAACATCAATAGTTTCTCCTTCATCATAATTTCGAGTATATACTAAAATACTTATCTTTTCCCCAATAAAAGCCGTGTCAATAATCTCTTTCATATCACCATCCATCCATTGTGCACTGACTATTTGTTTTTCTTTCGTATAATCAAACTCTCCATTTTGAGGAAGTTTATTCATTTGTGGAGCTTTGTACTCAATTTTATCTTTTGCAGTCAATAATGAGTTAGCTCCATATACATGCATTCTGTCTTTTGCTCCAAACTCTGTCTGTCCATCAGTATAACCTATGAATTTTTCTTTACCATAGAGGTCTAGGTGGGCTTTTGCTGATATTTCGGTATTAGTACCAGCATTTATAATAGTCTTCTTACCACTGTCTTGGCTTATCTCTTGCTTTGCAATAATCTTTATGTTTTGCCCCACATTGGTATCCATATTCTTGCCTGCTTTGGTTTCAATATTTTCCTCAATATCAAACTTCAGGTTCTTTGATTTTATAGTAATGGTTTCAGGAGCGGTAATGTTGATGTTACTTCCCTTTGTATCAAATTGGAGTACATTTCCACTTTTATCAGTCAACAAGATACTTTCGTCTTCTGTAAACACTAATCTATGCCCACTTCTGGTTTGTAAAGATTTTACACGGTTATCCATACCTCCTCCCAAGCCTACACCTCCGTGAAACATTCCTCCCATAGCAAAAGGAAAATCAGGATTATGATATTCAAAACCAACCATCACTTGGTCTCCTATTTCTGGAACAGCTACAAAGCCTCTATTCTGGCTTATGACATCAGTTCCCCCAGCATCTGGGCTCATCATTCGGATAAAATGGGTGGTATCATTTAACTGCCAGTCAAACTGTACTTGTATTCTGCCTTGATTCAAAGGATCAATATTGGAAATTACAGTAGCAACCTGTGGCTCTGCTTTGGGCATTATAAAAGCGGGTTTTGGCATGAAGCCTGTTCCCTCGGCTATAGCCTCAAAGCCTCCAGTATAATAACCTCTGGCATCAACTTCGTGACTTACCTCCGTCATCATCAAGGTTGTGAAGTGGGAGGTTTGGTTACTGTCCTGATTTCTCATATCTATATCTGCTACACAACCTACATACAAAAAAGGAACTGTAGTATTTCCAGAAACAGTAAAAACCTCTACCGCTTTACTCCCTCTTGCACTCTTTTGGGAGTCGTCCACATCCAGAAACATATTAGCATTAATAGGAGTAGGAGTCAGTGACCTTGTTTTAAAAATTTTATCATTCAGTTCATAGGCTTTTTGGGATAAATCCCCTAAATGCTTAATACTCTCATTAGAACCCAACATTTTTGCATGACTACTGCTATTATAACCAAAGTGTTCAGCCTTAGTATGAACTGCCTTTAACTCTACCTGAACATCAGTAACGTTACTTCCGTAAACAAGGTGGATAGGCTTTTCATGAGGGGGAAGCTTTCCAAAGTGTAGTACTTCACCATCATAATAAAACTGTTCCCCATAAGCTTCCGCTAGTCTTGTAAGGTAATTGTAATGGGTTTCACAATATTGAGAGCTATAGTTAATGTAGCTTTTATTCTGGGTATCTATCCTGAAATCAAAATCATTAGTACTTAATGCTTGTCTAATAATACTGTCAGCAATAATAGATGTGTTCACAGCCTGAGTACCTCCGAAACTCTGGGTATGGGGTGCGGAATCCATCAGAATTGTTGGGCTCTGCCCTTTCAGTACAATATTTCCCAAACTCATTTTTTCCTGACTGAATGCCACTTTTGTAACCACACCGACAAATGTACGTTCGGGGCTTTCATTTTCAGCATCTTTATATTTAAAAGTAACTGTCAGGCGTTTTCCTAGAAATTGTCTGGCTTCTTCAAGATTGTGATTCTGTGATTCTTCTAAAGAATCATGAGCTAAAGTAAGTTCAAAGTAATGATGCCTTCTTGCACTCTGCTGTAGGCGGAAGTGCTTAAAGTGGCTGATAGGTTTTCCGTTAACTACAATATCAAGCTTCACCACACGATTGATGCCCGAAATATGATTCTCCGAAATCCGATCAGAATTGGAGGTGTTTTTTTTCATAATTTTGTGAGTGTTTTTTGATCTTAGATCACTAAATGTAGATAAAAATATGATGCCAAATATAGAGATTTTTAATAAATCTTTTAAATTGTAGTAAAACTACGACTACTTGTTAATCAAATAGTTTGATTAATGCTTTGCTTTCCGTCTTTTACTAAAATACTGTTTCAATTTGTTGGTGATAAGTTTCAATGTGAGGAGTGAATAATAAACACCGCCGACATATAGTATAGCAATTGAGACTAATAAAAGATAATCCCAATTGCTAGGTTCTCTGAATGATCGGAGAGAAGTTCCACAGAAATTTGAATTTAAAATGAACGTTATCATTTTGCAGTGTTAATCAGATTTTTAATAATTATTTCTACAGTCTCATCTAACCATTTTATAACTATTCGAGTTTGTTCAGCAGAGCTATAATCAATATCTCTATTATCCAAATTTTTAGAAATAGCATCTTTGAATTGGCTTATTATTTTGTATTTCGTATCTGTGTCAATTTCCCAAGTTTTAATATCATTTATGATATATTCAATAGTAGCTTTAACAGATTGAAAATTACTGTCATAATTTTGCTGTTTTTGTCTTAAAGTACGTTCTATCAAATCAAGATTATATGGTTGGATATAATTGCCATACTGTCGTGGTTGTT
This sequence comes from Chryseobacterium sp. WG23, assembly GCF_024586575.1. Classification (NCBI taxonomy): domain Bacteria; kingdom Pseudomonadati; phylum Bacteroidota; class Flavobacteriia; order Flavobacteriales; family Weeksellaceae; genus Chryseobacterium; species Chryseobacterium sp. WG23. The sequence continues at coordinate 200,792 of NZ_JALCZE010000007.1, read as the reverse complement.
TTTCATATTGGGTTTTGTTCAGATCGTAATATTCCCATTGCCTTGAGAGATTATTGTACTTTTTATAACCAATTCTATTTCCAGATGAGTCAAAATACTCATAACGTTTGTAGAGTGAATTATATTTCTCGGTGACAGACTGAGAAAAATACATACTTCCAAATGATAGAAATGCTAAAAAAATAATTTTTTTCATAGTGAATATTTTATTCACTCGTCCTCCTAAAGTGATAGGTTTTTAAATACAAAAAGCGTGAAGGACTACACTTAATTTGCAAACAGAGGTTCTGACAAAACCTAATAGCACAAACAAGTATTTGCCCAACACGCCATACGTGGGGCATCAACTGTTTATTCTGTGCTATAATTGAAACTGTCAGATTTCTGTTTACAGAATAAAAGCTAACGCTTTATTTTTTCGTAAATGTTACCCAAATGAACTATTTCATTCAGATGTTTTTTTTCATATCAATAATTAAACCGTTTTAAATGTTAATTGTTTACAAAATTGCTAAAAAAAATCAATACTGTAAAGACTGATTTTGAATTTTTTTTTACATGTCTCGATAGAGTACCCATATTAGTCTTAGGGGGAGGGGGTAAGGCGAGTTTTTGATAGTACCCCCACCTGTTGAAAGTCTGGCAAATGTTTTCGGACGATCTAAAAACTGAACATTTTTTTTGAATATTTTTAGACTACGGGGTAGATTTAGAACACTTTTCAAAACCTTTTACACGCTTTCAAAATATTTTTGCTATTTCATTGAATATCACTCTATTTTTAGAACATTTGGCACAGTTTTCGACTACTATAAACCAACAAAAAACCCCATCAATACTACTAATATTGAATGGGGAAGTGTAAAAAATTCTAACGCTAATTAAAACTTATCTACAATGACAAAGTTACAAAATTGTTTGGAGGACTTCCAAATCTATGTCGGTACTTATGGCAAGTACAATTCAGGAAGCATCTACGGTGAATGGCTTCAACTTTCAGATTATTCAAACTATGACGAGCTTTTAGATGCTATGCATGAGTTACACCAAGACGAACAAGACCCTGAATTTATGTTTCAGGACTACGAATGTAGTCAGTTCTTTATCAAACAAAAGCTAATCAGTGAATGCCATCTTTCAGCAGACATTTACGAAATAGCCGAAGAGATCAATAATTCAGATTATGATTTTGAGGTTATAGAAGCCTATGCAGAGTGCATGAGTTATTATCATGAGGACGTAAGCGACCTATTAGACAGTCTTTCAGATTCTTATTATGGTGAGTACAGTTCGGACGAGGATTTTGCACAGTGTACTTTAGAACAGGAAGGCTCAATTCCTGAAAACCTGTCTTCTTACATCTGCATTGATTGGGAAGCAACCGCCAGACATTTGATGTATGATTATATGAGTTCTAACGGATATTATTTCAGAAACTAATTACAATAACAACCTTTGCACCTTGCTTAAATGCAGGGTGCTTTATAACATTTTACAAATTATGAAAGCAAGATATATAAGAGTTTCAACAGGGGCACAAAATACGGCAAGACAGGAAGAGAGACAAGCGCAAGGCGAAAGAGTATTTACCGATATTGTTAGCGGTTCTGTACCGTTTAAGGATAGAGAGCAGGGAAAGGAATTGATAAAAGCTATTGAGAATAACGAAATTAATTACGTCTCGGTAAGTTCTATTGACAGGCTCGGAAGAAACCTGTATGACATTCTTACGACCTTGGAATTTTTCAAAGAAAGGGGCGTTATTCTAAAAGTGGATAATCTCGGAATAGAAAGCCTAATCAAAGGCAAAGAAAATCAGGCGTTCAAACTTATCATTTCGGTTATGGCTAACATTGCAGAAATGGAGCGAGAAACCATTTTAGAACGACAGCGTGAGGGAATCGCACTCGCAAAGGCTAAAGGAATCTATAAAGGGCGTGAGAAAGGTTCTACCGAGAGCATGGAAGATTTCCTTTTTAAGTATAAAGAAGTAATTAAGAGCCTAAAGAAAGGAAATTCAATAAGAGATACAGCGAAAATCTGTAATGTAAGTATAGGAACAGTACAGAAAGTCAAAAATAATATTAAATAGATTAATAAGAACTGTATTCCCTCATTTTTAAGACTTCTTCAAAATGATCACTATAAAAATGGGATGATGCAACCTTTTGACTATTGCAAAATTTTTTCCATTCAGAATCTGTAAAAGCTTTGTAAAATGGATTTGCAAGTTCCTTTTCATAATGTTCAGGTGTTCCATCACGTAACCAAGCAATAGGATAAAATTCTCGCCTTTTAATTTTATCTGTCAAATAGTCGAAGGATCTAATTTCAGCTCCAATTTCCTCGGCTATTTGATTTCTTTTTTCCACTTCATAATGGTTTGATAGTCTTCTACCTATTATTATCTTGAATTTAAAATGGGTAGGGTTTGATATTCTTGTATTGACAGTGGGCAAATATTTTCCCATCCAATTGCGATTATCCATTAACCATCTTTTCCAATCTCTTATTTGTTGTGTAGCTCTATTAAACTCTGCAGTCATTAATCCCTTATCCGTAAATAATTTGGCTGACGGTTGTTTGATTTCAATAAATTCAAAAATGTTTCCATTACTAAAACCATCTGATAAAGTTATAAAATCAGTTTCTAGCTCACTGCCAAGTTTTAGTTTGGAAATAACTAAATGACAATCATCATCGCTTAAAAAAATCCCTGCATTATCAGTCAAATACCTTTGATAATTATTTTCTAACAAATTTTTAGAGAGGAGATTTTCCCATTCTTGTATTTTATAGGATTTAAAACCTCTTCCATACCATTCTGAATGATTAATGTTTTCCAAAGTTTACTAATAAGATTTTAAAATTTCAATTAACTCATCATAAAGATCAAGTATAATAGCTTTTGCCTCAGCATTAACCAGGTTTCCTGTACTAATATCATGTGGTTCACGCAAACCAGCTAAAATCAACTGTATTTCTTTATAACGTTCTCCATGAATTTTATCTTTAGATTTGACAAGTCCTTCGATAATAACGGAAATTTTGTTTAGTAAATATCTGTTATATTGATTATTACGAGATGCTTCTAAATCTAGAATATTAGATTGGATTTTTTGAGGTTTTGAAATGGGCATATAAATAATGTATAAGTCCAAATATAAAGATATTTTTTTATTGGGTTTATAAGTTTTATATGTAAAATGAAACGAGGGTAGCCCACTCAAAGAAAATGAAATTATCACTATCGACAAATCAGAAAGAAGGTAAAAGGAGCTGTTTTTACTATAGGAGTTTTGGTAGTTGCTTTTATTATTCTATATAGTTAATATGGTCCTCTATTTAGCTACCTGTTGATCTTTCAAAATAATAACATTCAGCTATTTTTAAGGTTTTGAATACCCATAAAAAGAGCCTGATTTATGCAATTGCAAATAATCAGGCTTTTAAAATATCTATATGAATATTTTTGTTATTTGATTTTTTAGATAAAATGTTATTTTGTTAATAAAATACTGTTTTATTTCTTCCATGCAGAATGCAGACTATCAGCCACCATTTCACGGGAAAACTGAACGTATTTTTTAAAAGACTTATAATCTTTATGCCCAGTAATTTCTCGAATAAATTCTTCATTCATTCCATTAATCAATGAGTTGGTAATGAAAAATACCCTACCGTAGTGCATTGTCAAATAATCGTGAGCATTTTTTTCTACTGTAATCTCATTTTTACCTGAATATTTTACAAATCGTATTTTATCGCCAAAGCCAATCGCTTCAAAAAGTTTTTTGATTTCTCTATTGCAGAATTGATTAGTGGGGACTTTTAGCCTACCATAACGTTCTGTGTGAGCTTTGATTATTTCTTTTGGTACATCCAATAAAGGTATATCAAGCATTTCTTTAGCTTTTTTAATATGTAGGCGTAAGAAGTCTTCTGTAACGTCCTCTGGTCTCATATTTTGAATGTCAACAAACCTCAAACCTGTATAGGAACTAAAAATAAAAATATCCCTTACGACATTACTGTAATCATCTTCAAAATCAGTTGTTCTCAATTTTTCTACGATTTCAGGAGTAAGTTTTATTTTTTCAGAATCATCCTTGAAAACTAAAAACTTTTTAAATTCCATGTTATTATGAAACCTCCTTTCTCCTGCCCAATTCATAAATGTTTTAAGTATTGTTACATATTTCCCGATAGTAGAATTGTAGAAATTTTTTTCAATGAAGTATGCTAATAATTCATCATAGAAATTAAGTGTAATATTTTGAAATGACATATCAAATTTTATCTCATCTGAAAATGCTTTAAGATGGTTTTTACACGTTTTATATGTCTTTATGGTGTTTTCTGACGCAGATTGTTTTCTAACTTCAATAAACTCATCAAAAACACTTAATACTCCTTTCTTCTTAGCGGTTGTTGTAGTGATAGGAGTGATTTTGTGTTCAAACTCTTTTTCTAAAATTTCTTTAGATAGGGGTTGTTCTTTCAATAAATAATCCCTTTCAATCTCTTTTAAGATTTTGACGGTGTTTTCTATTTTCAGATTTTTAGTTGCCGATTCGGGAGCGAGTTGTCTCACTTTTGTCCCTGTCCATTGTGAGGGTTTTACTTTTACCCCTGTGGAACGTTTCAATCTCTTACCTTTTAGGGTTGCCGAAACATATATCATTGTTTCGGTTGTCTTTTTGGGTTCTTTTAAAAAAAATGCGATGTTCATTGTTTAAATATTTGGTTCAAAATTAATCCTCGTTTAAACTGAAAATCTTTTTAAATTGTCCTCAGGGACAACATAGGGACAAAAAAGGACTAAATTTGACGAAACATTATTAAACATCATTAAAACAAAAATCCCTTCTAAACATTGTTTAAAAGGGATTTTCTTGATTGACTAAGTTAAGTTGTGTTTAACTTCTGTGGTTTCTCCAGGAATCGAACCAGGGACACATGGATTTTCAATCCATTGCTCTACCAACTGAGCTAAGAAACCATTATATTTTTGTGTGTCTTACTTCGTTGTTTTAAAGTGATGCAAAAGTAGTAAGTTTTAGTATACAAAGCAAGTATTCATCGTACTTTTTTTTACCAGACTTAAAAACTTACTGATTATCAGCCGGATTGTTTTCCTGTTCTTTTCTTATTTGCTCACTCATCTCTTCCAACACCGGTTTAATGGTGTTTTCCGGAAGATCACTAATCCTGATATACATCAATCCATCAATGGCATCATTGAAGTTCGGATCAACATTGAAAGCAATTACCTTAGCGTTTTGCTTAATATATTTTTTTATCAAAACAGGTAATCTTAGTTCAGGCTCCAGGTCATCAATAATCTTATCAAGCTTATTAAGATCAGACTCCATTTCTTCAAAGAAAATATTCTTATCCCTGTCACGAAGTTTTACCTTATATTCATTCCTTGGAGTGATATACTGAGCCACTGCCGAGTCAAAGTAATTGGAACGCATGAATTCTATCATCAGAGACTTGGAAAACTCTGAAAACTTATTCGAGATACTTACCCCACCCATCAGAAATTTATGGTCAGAATTTCTCAGACATACATGTACAATCCCTCTCCATAAAAGGAACAGAGGTAGTGGCTTTTGCTGATATTCCTGACAGATATAGGCACGGCCCATCTCAATCACCTTTTTAAAGAAAGGGTGAATATCCTGTTCGAACTCAAATAATGAACTGGTATAAAAACCTTTGATGCCGTATTTTTTCATTACCTCTCTACCCAGGGCCATTCTGTAAGCTCCTGCCAGTTTCTTTTCACCATTGTCCCAAAGGAAAAGATGGTGGTAGTGTTTATCATATTCATCAAGGTCAAACGGAAGATTACTCCCTTCACCTACAGCACGGAACGTAAGTTCTCGCTGACGTCCTATTTCCCTCATGATAGAAGGTATTTCTTCATAGGTGGTAAAGTAGATTTCGTAATTTCCATTACTGAACAGCATCTTATCAGTACCTCTCAATTTATCAACATCCTTGATGATATCCTCTTTAGGCGTTTCATCAATAATGTTCTGAACAATATTTTCTTCTTTTAATAAAGGAAACTTCACATACAGATTCTGAAGATTGATGCTTTGGGCCAAAGATTTTCTCTTTTCATAGTAAGATTTCATCATATAAACCTTACGTTTCAAAAACTCACCCAGTTCTTCAATCGTTTCCATATCGTCCATTGCCTTTAAGGTAATAGGCCGTCCGATCCGGATTCTGATAGGTCTTTCCCTGTCATTCATCATTTCAGCAGGCAGCATCAGGGTCTGTAAACTCGGATGAAGTTTGGCAACCTGATAAAAAAGACGGCTGTTTTTAGCATGGAAATACATAGGAACTACCGGCACTTTAGCCATTCTTATAAGCTTAAGTGCCGTTTTTTCCCAGTCTTTATCTAAGATTTCTCCGTAAGGATTATTTTTATTGGAAACTTCCCCTGCCGGAAAAATACCTACGCAGCCTCCATTTTGGATATGCTTAAGCGTTTCACGCATTCCTGAAGAACTGCTGTAGACTTCTTTTCTGTTTTCAAAAGGATTTACAGGGATTACGTACGGCTCCATAGGCTTTATTTTTTCCAAAAGGAAATTTCCCATGATTTTGAAATCCGGACGAACCTCCGTAAGGATCTTGCACATTAAAATTCCGTCAATAGCACCCAGCGGATGATTGGAAACCAGAATAAAAGGTCCCGTTTTGGGGATTTTTGCAAGATCTTCTTCAAAAGCTACATAGCTTAAGTTTCTTTCTCTTACAAATGAGTCGAAAAAGTCTTTACCTTCCTTATCTTTTAATTTGTCGTATAATTTATTTACTTCATTTATTTTAGCAATGCTCATCACAGCAGATGCTACTGGATTCTTTAGAAATCCAATTTTACTTAAGCCGGAAGCTTTGATCAGATCGTTTTTCGAAATTAAACTCATGTGTGTTTAGTCGCAATTAAAATTATTGTGTTACCATTTGAAGCGTATTCTTGGAAATTTGCTCCAATAATACATTCTTTTCATGGTAAAATTTTTCAATATGATCCATCTTCGCATTTCTTACTGTGAATAAAGATACATTTTTAATCGCTTCGGTTTTAAAAATTTTATGAAGTTCTTCGTTAAGTTCTTCAATATGGTTAAATTTATCTTCCAGACATAAAGCCAATGAAATAGCAGAATTCTGCATCAGGGAAACTTTAATTTTGTACTTTGATAAATAGCCGAATATAAGGCTCATATGATCCTCTGCGATGAAAGAAAAGTCTCTTGTTGATATTTTCAGCAGAGCCTGATTTTCTTTCAAAATATAAGTTTCTTCCTGTTGGTTTTTGTCTGAAGCTCCTACTTTAGTTCCTTCCTTCGTAGGATCTACGAAAGATTTTACATAAAAAGGAATACTTTTCTGTTGGAGTGGCTGTAATGTCTTTGGGTGTATTACACTTGCCCCGTAATAAGCCATCTCAATAGCTTCCTCATAAGATATATTGGAAAGAAGAGTTACATCGTTGAATTTTCTCGGATCTCCTGTCATTACACCCGGTACATCTTTCCAGATAGTCATTGCTTCAGCATCTAAGCAAAATGCAAAAATAGCAGCAGAATAGTCAGAACCTTCTCTTCCTAAAGTTACTGTGAAATTATTGTCGTCTGAACCAATGAACCCTTGGGTAACATAGCAGATTTCAGGATTTAAATTTGAGATAAAATCCTCAGTTTTTGTCCAATCTACATTACCTTCCCTGTAAGAATTATCTGTTTTAATGTAATCTCTGGCATCCAGCCACTGATTGGTAAACTGAATCTCGTTCAGGTATTCACTTACAATTTTAGTTGAAATCATTTCTCCGCAACTTACCACCTGATCATATACAAAGCTGTAATTAGGAGATTTGTTTCTTCTTAAAAAAGAATCTATATCATCAAAAAAGAGATTGATTTCAGCAAAAACTGCATGGTTTTCAGGAAAGAGACCCTCCGCTACCTCAATGTGTTTTCGTTTTATCTTTTCAATCTCAGTTTGATAGTTATCCTTTTTGAAATAAAGTTCTACAACCTTTTCCAACTCGTTCGTCGTTTTGCCCATTGCTGAAATTACCAGCAAACATTTGGCAAATCCCTGGCTTTTTAGAACCATAGACACGTTTTTTACACTTTCGGCATCTTTTACCGATGCCCCACCAAACTTGAAAATTTTCATTAAATTGTTAAAAATAAAATTGTTAGATAAAAAATGACATGAGTTTTTTACGGACGTCAAAATTATAAATTTACAACGAGATATGAAATAGGCGAGCGGAATGATAGAATTAAGATTTCCTTAAAATCAACAATTAATGAAATAATTTGAATTTTTCGTGTACCCCATATAACAAATCCGGAGGCATAATTTTCAATAATCGTTTGATGTTACGCTAGGTTTTATTTATATTGTGTTGAAATTCAGATGTTAACCTCTTTTGTAATTAAATTTTCCTAATGCAATAAATTTTCCGAAATTTGGAGAAAACGTAAAAAGAAAAATATGTCAAATCAACCATTACAGACTTTAGGAGAATTTCTTATAGATAAACAGGACGATTTTCAATATTCTACAGGTGAATTTTCTCGTCTTCTAAGCGCAATAAGATTGGCTTCGAAAGTGGTAAACAGAGAAGTAAATAAAGCCGGAATTGTAGATATAACAGGAGCTGCCGGTAACCAGAATATTCAGGGCGAGGAACAGCAGAAACTTGATGTGATCGCTAATGAAATTTTTATTACGGCTTTGTCTCAAAGAGAGGTTGTTTGTGGTATTGCGTCTGAGGAAAATGATGATTTTATTGATATTAAATGCGGAGAGAACGGTCACTTAAGTAAATATGTAGTGCTTATTGATCCTTTAGACGGATCTTCCAATATTGATGTAAATGTTTCCGTAGGAACTATTTTCTCTATCTACAGAAGAGTTACTGAACCTGGAACTCCTGTGCAGCTGGAAGACTTTTTACAGAAAGGGATTAATCAGATTGCTGCAGGATACGTTATTTATGGTTCCTCTACAATGATCGTTTATACTACCGGAAACGGAGTAAACGGATTTACCCTGGATCCTTCTTTGGGAACTTATTACCTTTCTCATCCCAATATGACTTTCCCAAAAACAGGTAAAATCTATTCTATCAACGAAGGAAACTATATTAAATTCCCTCAGGGAGTGAAAAACTACCTTAAATATTGTCAGATGGAAGAAGGGGACCGTCCTTATACTTCAAGGTATATCGGTTCTTTAGTTGCAGATTTCCATAGAAATATGCTGAAAGGCGGAATTTATATTTACCCGTCTTATTCTCAGGCTCCGAACGGTAAACTGAGATTATTATACGAATGTAATCCTATGGCTTTCCTGGCAGAGCAGGCCGGTGGTAAGGCAACAGACGGATTCAGAAGAATTCTGGAAGTTGAGCCGACGGAACTTCACCAGAGAATTCCATTTTTCTGCGGAAGTGTAGACATGGTAGAAAAAGCAGAAGAGTTTATGCGTATCGATAGTGTGAAATAACATCGTAGTATGGAAGCGTCTTATTTTAGATATCTATTACAATTCAAACGCCCGAGTGGAACATCTCGCGGCGTTTTGCTTGATAAGGAAACCTTTATTCTTGAGATTTCAGAAAATGGAAAAAAGGGAGTAGGAGAATGTGCCATTTTCAGAGGGCTGAGTTTTGATGACCGGCCGGATTATGAAGAAAAACTGAAATGGCTTTGTGAGAATATTGAAAAGAATTTTGCTGATCTAAAAGAAGAGCTGAAAGATTTTCCGTCAATATGGTTTGGTTACGAGCAGGCGGTTTTGAACCTGAAGTATGGTGGCCGTCTTTATTTTCCCAGTGAGTTTACTGAAGGGAAATCTGCTATTACCATCAACGGTTTAATCTGGATGGGGGAGATCGGCTATATGGAAGAACAGATTGAAGAGAAACTGGAAAAAGGCTTTCATTGCATCAAACTGAAAATCGGTGTCCACTGGAAAGAAGAATATATTATTCTTCAAAAGCTTAGAGAAAAATTCTCCGGCGATCAGTTGGAACTGCGTGTAGATGCCAATGGAGGGTTTAATAAAGAAGAAGCGATGGGTGTTTTGCAGCAACTGGCAGATCTTGATATTCACTCTATTGAACAGCCCATTAAAGCCGGAAATTGGCACGATATGAAAGAATTATGTTCAAAAACACCTACACCAATTGCATTGGATGAAGAACTGATAGGAATAATTAATCCTGATAAAAAGAAACTTCTGTTAGAAACAATAAAGCCACAATACATTATTTTGAAACCTGCTTTAGTGGGAGGTTTCTCCGGTTCTGACGAGTGGATTTCCCTTGCTGAAGAACAAAATATAGGTTGGTGGATTACTTCTGCGCTGGAAAGTAATATCGGGCTGAATGCCATTGCTCAATATACAGTGACCAAAAAAAATCCAATGCCTCAAGGATTGGGCACCGGATCTTTATTTGTTAATAATTTTGAATCAAGCCTTGATCTCAGAAATGAGTTGCTGTGGTTCAAAACTGAAGAGAAAATTAATTAAGACAGGTAGGATTGTCCCAGTGATCATAATCCCATTCTCTGCAGCATCTGTTTTTTGGATCCCAATTGTTACATCCTATAGGGATTGGGGGAGGATTACCGCCATTCATGGCTTTTAACTCACTCTTACTCAATTTCTTCATGTTGCTTTGTTGGTTTTTCATAATTGATAGGTTATGGTTTGGTCAATAAATATCGAATTTTTTTTTCAGCTGGACAACATTATGAGTGTATGTTGTTGGTATTGTGTGAATTGTTAATGTGGTGAATAATGATTATTGTGGGTTTTCCAGAAGACAGAGATATGCGGAAGTGCTTACCTGAATAAAATATTCTTTTTCAATACGAACTATCTGAAGGAATATTTATCTTTCATAAAAATAAAGACATGAAAATAAACCCCTACAGTAATATTATAGGAGCCTGATATACTTTTAATTCTGTTTTAATGATAAAGTAATTTTAGGTTCGAATATTCTGTTTTTTTTCGAGTTATTTTTTCTGTTAAATCACATCTTTTACGAAAATCGCTTTCTTAATATACTGAAATATATAAGAAAATTTACTTTTAATTCTTTTCATAATAAAAAAATTGTAATTCTCTAGAGTATGAATTGGCAATCTTTATGCCATTTTCTCAATTTTCAGTAACTTTAACTTATTGTCTTTTTTATAATATTTTTTTAATTTATTGTTAAGAAATAATTGTGAAAACATTTTCGTTATCCATTGTTCTGTTCGTGATGAGGGTTCTGTCTATTCCGTACAGATTTTGAAAAATATCTCTCTGAACCTGAGAGCTGGAAAGGTATCCCCAATGTTTTCCCACCTCAAATTTAAAACTGTTTAAAAGATCATCTTTAACGAAAGTACAGTCGATAACAGACACAATATCTTTAAAGCGTTCAATATCACTGGGTCCATTTTTTCCAAGCCGTGGAGTAAGGATGTTTTTGGTAAATTGGGAAAGTCCCAAAATGACATCCTGTCTGTTTAAATAGATGGAAATGCGGTTTGCAAGAAGAGGAAGTTTATTGAAGGAATCCTCGGAGTCTTCAAATACTTTGTAAGTAACATCTGCGTTAAGTAAAATAACCTGGTCAATAACCCTTAAAATATTTTCTTTTTTCAAACTATACAGCATGCTTTGAAGAACCCGGTTTCCCAAAGAATGAGTCATTATATGGATTCTTTGGTTGCATGGGATAAGATCCCGATTGGAAAAAATATCTTTTAGAAACTGGGTGTAAAAGTAAAAGAGTCTTAATAATGAAGTTCCGGAGTTGATGCTTGCCGCTTTATCATCGAAATAAGTCAAGGGAACAATGCTGCTTGAGGCCGGCCAGCTTACAAATAAAATATGCTCAACAGGAGATTCAGGATGATCAATAAACAGCTTTTTAAGATCAAGTATAGCCTTTAATTCATCATCAAAATCATAGGCATATCCATGGATAAATATAAGGACATCGCTCCGGTCTTTGGTGGAAGACATGTTTTTGTATAGCTCATAGAACATTCTCTGGGTGCCACCAAGATTATTAGCTGTTAAAGAAGATTTTTTAATCCCTTTTTCACTGAGCAAAACCTCTAAAACCTCTTCATATCCCTGTTTTTCGGGTTCCGAAAACAGTTTGTAGTTGATAATGTTTCTGTTCTTGTAATCTTTCTTCTTTTTGGCCGGTGCAGTAGGTTCTTTATAACCCTCAAAATCACATTTGGCAATTCTGAAATTGGGAATTGAATATTCTTCATTGGAAAAAGAGTCTACGCTTTCACCCTTATGACGCACAATTTTTCGATTGCTTAAGATATAAACAGCCATGATAATCAGGTTTGTAACTTTCTCTAAGATACAGAAAAATACTGAATTATCAGCCATTGTACTTTTTAATTATGACTTTCGTAAGCCCCAAATTTTCCGTAACTTTGTGCAACTTTTTTTGCTAAAAACAAAAGCTAATTTAATGGAAGAAGAAAAAAAATCACTCAATTTTATTGAGCAAATTATAGAAGATGATTTGGCAAACGGACTGAAAAGAGATCAGATTCGTTTCCGTTTTCCCCCTGAACCGAATGGATATCTGCATGTAGGCCACACAAAGGCGATCTGCATCAATTTTGGCTTGGGAGAAAAATACAATGCACCTGTAAACCTTCGTTTTGACGATACCAATCCTGAGAAAGAAGAACAGGAATTCGTAGATTCAATCAAGAAAGATGTGGAATGGCTAGGTTTCAAATGGGACAAAGAATTGTATGCATCAGATTACTTCCAGCAGCTTTATGAATGGGCAGTACAACTGATTAAAGAAGGAAAGGCTTATGTAGATGAGCAGCCATCTGAAGTGATTACCGAACAGAGAAAAAATCCTACGGAACCAGGTGTGGAATCGCCATTCAGAAACCGTCCGGTTGAAGAATCATTGGATCTATTCGAAAGAATGAGAAACGGTGAGTTCGAGGAAGGAACAATGTCGCTTCGTGCAAAAATTGATATGGTTTCCCCCAATATGAATATGCGTGATCCTGTGATGTACAGAATTCTGAAAAGACCACACCACAGAACAGGAACTGCCTGGAAGATCTATCCGATGTACGACTGGGCACATGGGGAATCGGATTATTTGGAACAAGTTTCACACTCTCTATGTTCATTGGAATTCGAAAACCACAGACCTCTTTACAACTGGTATCTGGAGCAGGTATCTGATGAAACTAAAGTAGCTCCCAAGCAGAGAGAATTTGCAAGGATGAATGTTTCCTATATGATCACTTCCAAAAGAAAGCTGCAAAGACTTGTAGCTGAAGGAGCGGTGACAGGATGGGATGATCCTAGAATGCCTACTATTTCAGGGATGAGAAGAAAAGGATACACGCCGGCGTCTATCAGAAACTTTATTGAAAAGGTGGGAGTTGCCAAAAGAGAAAACCTGATTGAAATCCAGTTACTTGACTTCTGTGTGCGTGAAGATCTTAATAAAGTAGCTAAACGTGTAATGGCAGTAGTAGATCCTGTTAAATTAGTGATCGAAAACTATCCTGAAGACAAGGAAGAATGGTTGGAAACTGAAAATAATCCTGAACAGGAAAATGCAGGAACCAGAGAAGTTCCTTTTTCAAGAGAACTATATATCGAACGTGAGGATTTCAAGGAAGAAGCTAATAATAAATTCTTCAGACTGAAGTTAGGTGGAGAAGTTCGTTTAAAGTCTGCTTATATCATTAAAGCAGAAAGAGTGGAGAAGGATGAAAATGGAGAGATTACTACCATCTATGCTTCTTACGATGAAAAGAGTAAATCCGGAAGCGGAACGGAAGAAAGCTTAAGAAAAGTAAAGGGAACATTACACTGGGTATCTGCGAAACACGCGATCCCTGTAGAGGTAAGGGTTTACAACCAATTATTTACCGTGGAGCAGCCGGATGCTGAAAAAGATGTTGACTTCCTGAATTTCATTAACCCTGATTCGGTAAGTACTATTCAAGGTTTTGCTGAACCAAGCCTGAAAGATGTTGCCGTAGGTGAACCCCTTCAGTTCCAGAGAATCGGGTACTTTACCAAAGACCAGGATTCTACGGACGCTGCGTTGGTTTTCAACCGTACAGTAACTCTAAAAGATTCTTATAAGCCTGAATAATTTCAGGATGATCATACATAAAAGCAGGACCTCACTGAAGTCCTGCTTTTCGTTTTTTATAACTGGAGCCTTAAGATAACATTACCCTTTTACTCCTTTGATCCAATCCTGGAATTTACCTACCTGTTCCATAAAGAAAGATTCATGTTCTTCTTTTTCTTCAGGACGGTTGACCAGAATATGTTCAAAATAGCTTCCTTTCAGTATTTTTCTTAAAATACCTTCTCCTAAGAATGGTTTATAATCATTAAGAGCCTGGGTAGCTTTCAGTAAATGTCTGATGTCATATTGTAATGGATTGATGTCCGGAACCTGCTTGTTGAGGTTCAGAAGTTTGTATACTGCTATTCTGGCTGTTCTTACTGAACTTTCCATAGTAAATACTACATCATTGTTGGTTTCCACAAACTGTCCTACCAACCCTAGATTGGTACAGCCTTCGGGAACAACTCTCGGACGATCACCCTGAGCTCTTGGCATAAACATAGAGGTAATATAAGGCATAAATGCAGTACGAACAATGGTATTTTCTATAACATTATCAAGCTGGTCTGTCATTCCCAAGTGGTGACATAATTCTGCAAGGATTTCATTTCCGGTACATTGAGGCATTGTTTTTTTTATGTAATTACCTTCTTTATCCATCAGTAGGGCATATACCCATACAACGAGGATGTCATCCGGCTGAGTAGGGAAGTGTGGCTGTCTGTTGCAGGTAAAGCTCATCACCCAATTAGAGTCGGTGATAGTGATAATCCCTCCTGTAGCTGTTCTTCCGGAATAAGGATCATTCACGCACAGTTCTTTCAGTTTCTCTGTGAAAGCAGAAGGCCGGCAGGTTAATGTAGCAGATTCCCACGAAGATTTTTCAATATGACTGCAGAATTTTTCAGGCTTACCAAATACTTCAGATTTGGCAGCGAGATTTTTCCACAGTTTCCATCCCGCACTTTGTCCTGCACTGCTGTTGTCTATCGTAACTTCCGGGACCGTATTATTATCTGCATAGAAGGTGCTTTCAGTCATTGAGCCTGTAGTAACAATCACATAATCCTCTTTACCAACGGGTATTTTTACTTCTTCGCCATTTTGCTCGGTGATAATCCCTTCCACTGTTTTTCCTTCCGTATTGATATGGATATCAAGGTCTTTTACTAATGTATTAAACTGAATCTGTATTCCTTTCTCAACAAGGAAATTTTTAAGAGGAGTTACATACGTGTCATATTGGTTGTATTTAGGGAATACAAGACATGAGAAGTCTTTCATTCCGTCAATGGCATGCAGGAATCTGTGCATATACAGTTTCAGTTCCAGTAAGCTGTGCCAGTTCTCAAAAGCAAACATAGAACGCCAGAAAAACCAGAAATTACTGTTAAGAAAAGATTCAGCGAAATAATCTTCAATAGTCAGATCATCAAGCTCTTCTTTTTTCTTCAATAAAAGTTTAACAATTGCCAGCTGGTCTTTTTTCTCAAGTCCGAATTTACTGAAATCCTGGATCTGCCCCTGGTTATGAATCAGTCTTGCTTTAGAATAATTAGGGTCATTGTCGTTAATAAGGCGGTATTCATCCAATACACTGTATGGAGCGGGTAATTCCAATGCCGGAATATCCTGGAACATATCCCATAGATTTTCATAGGTCATATCCATTTCACGTCCTCCACGGATGATATAGCCGTCTTTTGCGTTTCCTGCTCCATCCAGAGAGCCTCCTTCTACATTGAGTTGATCAAGGAAAATAATGTTTTTACCCGGAACACGGCCATCACGGATGAAATAATAAGCGGCAGACATTCCCGCAATTCCGCTTCCTACAATATAGATTTTAGTGTTTTCATAAGATTGTGAAGGAATTCCCTTATTACGCTGATAATTTCCGATCTGGTCAGAAAAAGGCATCGTTTTTTCAGGAGTGTTAATCTGAACTTCTTTACTTGAATCCGGTTCGTGGTTTACTTTTCCAAACTGCTCAGAAGCATTTAAAACTTTTTCGAATTTTGAATTGATCGTACTCATTTTTTGTTTGTTTTTAATTAACATGTTAAAGGTACTTCTATTCAAAAAGCAGCACATATCCCCAATGTCGGAATTGTCATCCCCAAATTCTTATGACTGGATATTTTCTTTTGTCCGATACTCTGAAGGAGAAAAAGAAGTGTGTTTTTTAAAAAAACGGCTGAAAGCTGATGCCGAATTAAACTGAAGCTCAAAAGCTATTTCTGAGATCGTGATATCGGGATTTCCCAGCATGACATAAGCCTCTTTCAGTAAAGTCTCATCAATGACTTCATGAGGGGTTTTTCCACTGGCTTTTTTAATAATCTCTATAAGGTGTTTATTAGAAATACAAAGCTCCTCGGCATAAAACTGAACGGTTCTCTGCTGTCTGATATTTTCCCGGATCAGTTTACTGAATTTCAGGAAAAGGTCTTTTTTTCCGTCCTCTTTCTGAGAAACTGTATTGATTTCTTTTTCTATGATTTCTGCAGTTTCAAGCAGTAAGTTAAAAATAATTGTCCTGATAATCTCTTCTGTGAATTTGCCTTGTTTTCTGGATTTCTTTTTAAGGTAATCCAGCAGGTTTTGTAATTGCAGAGAATTTTTTTCTGTTGTTTTTATAATGCTGTAGGAACCCTTAGAGAAGAGATTCATTTTCTCAATAATGAAAGGGTTAGATATGTTTTTGATGAGAAAATTCTTATCAAAAAATAAGAGCTTCATCATAAAATCTTCACTGGTTTCCAGAAATCTTACAATGGTAGAAGGAGCGGCTATAAATAAACTGTGGGTGGTTACTTTATATTTTTTACTGTCTATTTCAATACTTATTTCTCCAGCCGTACAAATACATAGGGCATAATAATCCATCCTGAACGGTGCTTTTGGAAAATTGAAAATAGGATTTCCTGAAGATATATAATAAGACTGGCGGCAATCAATCCTGTAAAAAGAAAGGGTATCATGTAAATTTTCGTAGGCTACCATGTGACGGATTGCTTAGGTTTCTATTGTTTTTCAGATATTCCGAATGGTATCTGCTCTTACTGCAATTTACAAATTTATATAAATTTTTTATGCTTTGTATATCAAAAATATTCACTATTGATCATATTATAGAAGAAATCTTACTATAAGGAAACGCGATGTTGGCCTTTTAAAACTGAATAAATTCTTGAGTAAGACTAAAACTTCATGCTTCCATTTTTTTAACAGTAATAACATTAGTATTTTTGCAGCAAATTAGTCACATGCAAAATTATTTAGAATTCAATTTCAAAATTTCTCCATTGCAACCCTGGAATGAGATATTAATGGCAGAGCTTATTGAGATAGGTTTTGACAGCTTTACAGAAGAGATTCACGGAATTTTAGGATATATTCAGACAGATCTGTTTCATGAAGAGCAGCTTAAGGCCCTTCCTATTTTTGAAAATGAAAATGTAAAGATTGAGTACTCTTTTGAGGAAATGCCTAATATCAACTGGAATGAAGAATGGGAAAAGAATTTCTCTCCTATCAATATCGATGATAAAGTATTAATCAGAGCAGAATTTCATGAGTCTGTACCGGGAATGCATGAAATTATTATCCAGCCTAAAATGTCTTTCGGAACAGGGCATCACCCTACCACACACCTGATGATCCAGCAGATGATGGAGCTTGACCTTAGTGGAAAGAAAGTATTGGATATGGGGTGTGGGACTTCTGTATTGGCTATCTATGCAAAACAACAGGGGGCCGGAGATACCAAAGCCATTGATATTGACGAATGGTCTGTAGAAAACTCAAAAGAAAACGCTGTAAGAAATGGCGTTGAACTGGATATTGAACTGGGAACAGCCGAAAACTTAGGAAAAGAAAATTTTGATGTTATTTTAGCAAATATCAACAGAAATATTCTGATTTCAGATATTCCAACCTATGTTTCTGTGTTGAATGAAGGCGGAAAACTATTGCTTTCGGGGCTTTGCTTCTTTGATGTAGATGATATTCTTGAAGTATGTAAAGAAAGCGGTCTTGAGCTGAAAAAGCAAATACAACGCGAAGAGTGGGTAAGCTTGCTGTTAGAAAAATAAAAAAACAAATACAGATATGAAAACTTTATGGACCGCTTTATTATTACTGATACTGCCGTTTTTTTCAGCACAGGAAAATGAAGCGTATGCTGATGGGGTTTTTGGTTTTGAAGAGAATAAAAGCCAAAAGATTTTTACGGATTGGACAAGGATCAGAAAAGAACCTAATGTTCAGGCACCGGTTGTAGACTCATTGCAGGCTAATCAACAGGTATTAATCCTTAAAAAAGAAGAAGCCATATTAAGATTAGGGGAAAGAGGTGCTAATTGGTACAAGATCTCTTATCAGAAGGGAGATATGACTTCTGAAGGATATGTTTGGGGAGGTAACCTTTGTATAGGATACCGTAATAAAAACGGATATGATTTCCTTTTCGGGCTTTCAAAAACCATAGACAGAAAAAACAAAGAGATTAATACTATAGAGAAACAGAATATTGCAGGAATCAAAGTGATGGAGGGTAATATGCTTGTAGATGAGGTCTATTTTGATACCGGAAGTGGAGAGGAGCTGAGCTATGCTACTTTCAATATTGAAAGCAGTCATAAACTGCAGAATGTAGCGCTTACTTTAAAGGCATTGGTTTCTGGTGAAGCCTGTGGTATTGCTAGCTATGACCAATATGTTCTTTTTAAGGATAAAAAACTAATTGCCCTTCCACAGCTGATGAATGTAGGAGATGCAGATGTTTTTTACCATAGTGAGCAATATATTTTCCCTAATGATAAAGGTGGAATTCCTGATGCTTTTATTTTTAAAATGGAAGAAATGGAAAAAGATGATAAAGATCGGGAGAAGAAAAAACGCTCTTCCAAAACTTATCTTTGGAATGGAAGTTCCTATCGATTGAAATAACCTTTGACATGGGTCATTAAAAAATATAAGTCCTTGCTGTTTAAGTGAGGACTTTTTCTATGGCTGGATAAAGAAAAAATAGGATTGGAATCAGCCAATCCAGTTTCTTCTCTTCTTTTGATTATAAAGGAAGGGTAAAATCACACAGCTTCCATTTACCTGCAATTAAAACAATCATATGTATTAAAAATATAAACCACCACACTTTATTACTTTTGTTTAGGATAATGGCAGCTACTGAAGAAATAAAAGAAATGATAAAGCACAGTACCCCGATTATGATATCAATTCCAGTTACAAGACTGAAATAAGCAAGCAGTGTAATGCTCAGGCTTATTATCGAGATCATACCCAATAAGAAAGCTGTTTTATGTTGTTTTGACCGTTGCAAAGAAAGGTTATAAAGGTAATTTATTTAATCAACAAATAAATTAAGTATAAGAAAGCTTTATTCCAGTAAAATCCATTTTCAGTTAAAACTGATTCTTTTGGAGAAAGTAGTATTAACCAAGCCTTTATAATATAAGAGGTTCTGACATTTTTTATATGAATTTTATATCAGTAACTGAATTTTCTAAGAAATGGACTATCCCGGGTCAGGTTATAAACTTTGGGATAAGCAAATCGGGTTAAATCTAAAACCTCTTGTTTGGAGGGTATTCAGAGATCTATGCTGTATTAAATAAAATATGTGATTTTATATTTGATAATTCGAATGTTCTATCTTAAGAAAGCGAGAAAGGCAACTTTGTCGTTGAATAAGCGATATAAAAAGTTACTTTCATCAAAATCGATTTCTAATCGATTCATTCTTGACTCACTTAAAATCAAACATAATAAAAATATAACTTTGCGTCAGAGAAAAACTGTACTGATGTAAGTTTATGTTCCCTTTCACCAAAAAAACTTTTGCATCTGCTCCACTATTCCTCAAAGGACAGTAAAAGAAAGGATTGTTATATAAACAAAAAAGAACCCATAATTTCTTATGAGTTCTTTAGTGAGCGCGAAAGGATTCGAACCTTTGACCGTCTGCTTAGAAGGCAGATGCTCTATCCAGCTGAGCTACGCACCCTTGAATTTAAAAAGTCGGGGCGGCAGGATTCGAACCTGCGACCTCCTGGTCCCAAACCAGGCGCGATGACCGGACTACGCTACGCCCCGATTGATGATCATCTTAAATTACCTTGTGATTGCAGTTGCAAAGATACAAAGCTTTTTTGTGAAATAAAAGAACCCGCCATTTTCTGTGAGTTCATTGTGAGCGCGAAAGGATTCGAACCTTTGACCGTCTGCTTAGAAGGCAGATGCTCTATCCAGCTGAGCTACGCACCCTTGAATTTAAAAAGTCGGGGCGGCAGGATTCGAACCTGCGACCTCCTGGTCCCAAACCAGGCGCGATGACCGGACTACGCTACGCCCCGATTGATAGTCATCTCTAACGAATTTTACTTCGTTTTTGCGGTTGCAAAGGTACAATACTTTATCAAATAAAAAAATAAAATGAAGGATAAATTTTTATTAATTTTCAGGTGCACTTTTTTGTTTATTTTAGATTGTTAATAACCATTGAGTTATATGGGCGGATGAAAATCTGCTTTTCTAATCTTTTTCTCTTTGCTGTACGTCTTAAACTACTTTTTAATAGAAAAACGTTAATACAGTTAATAAGAAATTTTATAGAATATATAATCTTACATTAGAAAAAGCAAAACTATCAAAAAATTCCGAATTTTCGTATTTCAGGAGTAAATATCCAAACAGAAACCTGATATTCTAATCAATGATTTTAAATCTTCCTGATTCTTTGCATATTGTAAAAAAAGATAAGATTAGATAATAAAAAAAATTAAAAATACTCTTGAAGATACGATGAATTATAGGTTTTCAGAGCTCTTATTGCTATCTTTAACCCATGAAACGATTGATATTAGCATGCCTCTTTTTTCCACTGCTTGGTTTCTCTCAAAACAGTGGAAAAGTAATAAAAATTTCAGATGGAGATACCATTACTATTCTTTTAAAAGGAAACCTGCAAAAAAAACTTCGGCTTGCTGAAGTTGACTGTCCGGAGAAAGGACAGCCGTTCGGTAAAAATGCAAGACAATTCACCTCAGATCAGGTGTTTGGTAAGACTGTTAATTTTGTGGAAACCAATACCGACCGGTATGGACGTTCTATTGCAAAAGTATACTATGATAACGGTAAATACCTTTCAAAAGAGCTTATAAAGGCAGGTTTCGGATGGTGGTATTTCTCCTATTCAAAAGATACTGCTTTGGGAGAGCTGCAGGATACTGCACAGCGTAAAAAAGTTGGTCTTTGGCAGGATAACCGTGCTGTGGCTCCCTGGGAATATAGAAAAATGAAACGGGAAGAATCTAAAAATAGAAAATATGAAGCTTCCAAAACTAAAATAAAAATAAAAGAAGCTGCCTGATAGTAATAAAAACAGCCTTAGAATCATGAATTCTAAGGCTGTTTTATGAAATGTAAATTTATGTTCAATGCAATATATCTAGACCATATGGAGCTTTATCCCGCTATCCACTCATACTCCTCACGCCTCCGCTGAAAAAGCCTGGCTTGTTGCGGGGTAACCGTTTCTATCGGGGCTAGGGTAGAGGTACGGATAGCAAAGGATCAATGATAAAATACCTGAAATATGATCCGGAATTAAAATCACATCACTCCATGCATTTTCTATTTTCTTGGTATCTCAATAGTCATGAGAAATTGTAGAGGCCTTTGTCTTAATAATATTCAAATTTCCTTTCTATTTTCTGTTGTAACGTTCCATGGTCATCAACTAATTCTTCATAAACAGAATTGGCGTATGGGTCGAGCTTTACATTTTTATAAATAATCTTAAACTTTTTATGATTAATTAAATCTTCAAAAAGCATTTCATTTTTTACTGAATTGATATAAGTATAAGAAATGGTGTTATTAATAGGTCTGCCATTAAAATTCCCGGCTTCTTCTGTTTTTATAAGGCGGTTATTTTTGTCAAAATAAAATAGTTTGTTAAGCGATGTACTGTCAACATTAAAATTTGAAACTCTCTTATATAAAGAATCAGAAATTTTTTCAAAATAGCCCTTACCTTCTATCTTCTTATTTTCAGGATTGATAGTTTCGAAATAGCGTTTAGCTTTACCCTGTGATTTATATTGTGTAATATCACTTATAAACCTTTTATCAGGGAATTCGCTTTTGGCTAAATTAAAAGATTCAATTTTTGTCAGAAAGCCGTCTTTGTCAAAATAAGAAATGCTTTTATCAATATTTTGATTTGAAAAAGTGATGATCTCTGTAATTTTTTTGGGATGGCCTGAATAGTTAGAAAATTTCAGATCATTAATGATTGATTTTTCCTGACAGCTTACAAGGGTATATAATAAAATAAATAAATAGCTAAGTTGTATTTTCATATTCTAAGCGCTATAGTGTTCTCAAATTTTGCCAGCTCTCAAATATAAGCAAGTCTTCCTGATAAAAAGAAAAATGAACTTTGAAATTACAGCAACATATTTTTGTTACTTCTGTAAATACCTATTTGAGTTTGTGGTGAGCGAGAAAGGGGTATTCTCAAGCGCTCTATAGCTGACCCAAATGCAAACAGATTATAAAAAAGATAAAAGTAAAAGTGTTACGAATTAACGGTTAATTGAATAATTAATAAAGATGCCGTATAAAAATTCTAAATATTTATTGATTCAAAGAAAAAAATTCCATTTTTTACGTTTTCAACTTATAAATTGCTTTTTGTTTATAAATAATTCATTAAAAAATTACTTTAATTGAAAAATAAATAATAATTTATCATAAATCTTTGAAAATAGTATATATATTTATTCTCTAAAAATATTTATAGTATTATGAAAAATTTAAAACTTATTATTGCAGCAGTAGGGATATTTTCTATTTCCTCCTGTACCAATTCTTCTGAACAAAGTAATTTAGCTGATATCCCGGATTCCTCTAAGCAGTATGCATTAGGTGCAAAATTTGTTGATTCAAAAACATATGAGTCTTTTCAGAAAGTGGATGTTAATGCTTTGGCAATGAAATACCTTGGGAAAAGTGCCACTTCAGTACAAGCTGCTTTACCATCTAGTTTTACTATTGCGGGTTCTGCAATTGGCGATCAGGGTAGTGAGGGATCATGTGTTGCCTGGGCAACAGCTTATGCAGCAGCAAGTGCTTTGGAATATAACTTTAAAGGTGTTACAGAACCTAGAAGTCCCGAATATGTGTATAATCAGATTAAAATAGGTGATTGTTCAGGTGGAACTTATGTTAGCTATGGATTAGACTTAATAAAAAATCAAGGGGTATGCAGCTGGTCGGAAATGCCTTATACAGATGCGGAATGTTCAACACAGCCTAATGCTACACAAAAACAGGCAGCAAGTGCACATAAATTCACGACTTGGGCTACTGTAAACAAAACTGATTTAACCAATATAAAAACATTACTAAGCATGAAGCTTCCGATAATCATAGGAATAACTGTGGATCAAAGTTTCTATAATATGTCTTCTACAGGATGGGTTTGGAAATCACATTCTGGGAAAGTGTATGGTGGACATGCAATTTGTGTGATAGGGTATGATGACGCTAAACAAGCCTTTAAAGTACAGAATTCTTGGGGTTCATCTTGGGGAAGTAATGGTTATTTTTGGATTGACTATTCCTTTTTTGCAAAAACAACTAAAGGTGCTATTAATGAATCTTATGTAGCATATGTACAATAATAAGAATAAATAATATGGCCTGAATTCGGGTCAGGTATCATTTAAAATGGATGACCGTCATTGCTTGTTAAGTTTAATGACGGTTTTTTTATAATGCACTTGACGGCTAAGCTTCCATAATGTTAATTATAAAGATATGACCTTCTGTGTCAGTCTGTTTTATCTGGCAATTACCTCTAGCTCGTTGTTTACTAAAAAGGCTGCAGATGCAGCCTTTTTTAGAATGTACAATAATTGTTGGTTTTGAATGTACAATAATTGTTAGATTTGGATGTTGGATTTGGTATCTATCCACAGGCAGTTAAAAAAAGAAAATAAAAGGACGAAAGATTGCGAAATGACTGACATATTTGAAAATTATCTATCCTCAACAGGAGGACTGTCTGCCGGGGAAATCAACTTTTCTGCACAGTTCTTCAAACCGGTCCGCTTAAAAAAAGGTGATTTTTTTATTCGTGAGGATGAATCCTGCCGTCATATTGGATTTATCGCCAGTGGCGCTGTAAAAGCATATGCTGTCGACAAAGAAGGAAAGGAAAATATAACCTGCTTCAAGTTTGAAAATGAATTTGTCACCTCGTTTTCGGAGTTTGTGGCACAGGAAAAATCCAGAAGGAGTATCAGGACTATAGAAGACAGCATAATCTACAGGATAAACTACCCGGACTATCAGCATCTGCTTGGCCAGGTGACCGCTTGGAACGGATTGATAAAGTCGGTGATGGAACAGGAGTATACCCAAAAGGAACGTTATCTGCTGAATTACAATAATAAATCCGCTGTGGATAAATACCGTCATGTCTTGTCTAGCGAATCGATGCTCGTTCAGCGCATAGCGACACAGGATCTGGCATCATACCTGGGCATCACACAGCGATCGCTTACACGGGCAAAAGGACAAATACACAGACCTGATCTGTTATAGGACAAATGTCCTTATGTAATCCCGATCAGTGATGTAGATTTGCACGAAAAAATATGTTACATCAAATTGCTCCCGAAGTGTTTCAGGTTTCACTGATGCCACGAAACAGTATCAACTGCTATATTATCGAAGGGGTCTTGGTAGACTCCGGAATACGGAGTTCGTATACTACTATCAAGAAAGCGCTCCGGAAAATTCCCGTTTATCAACATATACTGACGCATGCGCATGCAGACCATCAGGGCTGTAGCGATCAGATATGCGCTGAGTTCGTCATACCCTTACTCTGTCATCCCGACGAAGTTTTTAGGACCGAAACCGGTATGGTAACCAACGACTATCCAACTCCGCAGCATTGGGTAGCAAAGCTTCAACAAAAGTATTGGGCAGGTCAGGGGCATAAAGTCGAACAGACAATCGTGGAAAACGATAGCATCGGAAACTTTCGGGTAATAGAGACGCCCGGACATTCGGCAGGTCATATTTCTTTATTCCGTGAGCGAGATGGTGTGCTGATAATCGGCGATGTAGCGACAAATATGAACCTGCTCACGACAGCGGTTGGTCTGCGGCTTCCGCCCAATATATTCACCTCAGATCAGCAGCTCAACATCAAATCGCTTCAGAAGTTAGCAAAACTGAACCCTGCTATTATCTGCTTCGGTCACGGACCGGTCAT
The DNA here is from genome assembly GCF_024586575.1 of Chryseobacterium sp. WG23. Lineage (NCBI taxonomy): Bacteria > Pseudomonadati > Bacteroidota > Flavobacteriia > Flavobacteriales > Weeksellaceae > Chryseobacterium > Chryseobacterium sp. WG23. The sequence continues at coordinate 175,266 of NZ_JALCZE010000007.1, read as the reverse complement.
GCGAAATACAGATCGGAAGTTTGAGCAGTTTGTGGCCAAATGCAGCGCGGCTATTTAAAAATAGTCGTGCTGTAATAATTACGGGAATAATATGTAAAGCGAGCCAAGAATGAATCGATTAGAAATCGATTTTGATGAAGCTAACTTTTTATATCGCTTATTCAGCGATAAAGTCGCCTTTCTTTACTTTTCTTAAAAATAGAACATCCGAATGATTATTCCTTTGCCTGAAATAAAAGGTTATTTCCATCCTATTTTCAAGTCAAATATAAAAATCACATATTTTATACATAGATTTTTGAATATCATCCAAACAAGAAGTTTAGATTTAACCCAATTTGCTTAGTCCCCAAGTTTATAACCTGATCCATTTTTCTAAGGTTTGAGAATAAAGTATGCAACAGAGTAGTACATGAAGCTAATATAAAACAAAAAACTCACAATAAAAATTGTGAGTTCGTTGTGAGCGCGAAAGGATTCGAACCTTTGACCGTCTGCTTAGAAGGCAGATGCTCTATCCAGCTGAGCTACGCACCCTTAAAAGTTGTTTTTGCTTATCGAATAAGCTTCATTAAAAAGTCGGGGCGGCAGGATTCGAACCTGCGACCTCCTGGTCCCAAACCAGGCGCGATGACCGGACTACGCTACGCCCCGAGATATATAGAATGCGGAGGGTAAGGGATTCGAACCCTTGCGACACTTTCGCGTCGACAGTTTAGCAAACTGCTCCATTAACCACTCTGGCAACCCTCCTTTTTGTTTATTTTTTAATGATCGTTGTTCCGTTATTGCGAGTGCAAATATAGAATAGATTTCTTTATTTACCAAATAAAATTCAAGAAAAATTTATGTATTTTTGAGGTAATAAATCATTAAAAAACTGAACAAATGCGTAAGACATTATATATCATCGGATTAAGCACTTTTGTTTTTTCATGTACTTCTCAGCAAAATGTGAAAAAAAATACTTACAAACCGAAAACCCCCGTATCACAGCCTAAACTGGTCGTTAAAACAGCAAGTCCCGAAGCTCCAAAACCAAAAATTGTTTCAGACCGTGGAATAGAATTTTTCACTACCAATATAGCAGACCCGGCAAAAAATGATAATACGGCAAGTTATGGTTCAATTGTTTCTGCAAAACCAGCCGGATATAAAGTGGTAAAGACTTATTTTCCTGCTATTGCGCAAAACTTCAGACAGCGTTATTTAATATTACATTATACAGCACTTCCGGATGATAAATCGATTACAGTACTTACCCAGCAGGCTGTGAGCGCCCATTATCTGGTAAACAATACCGGAGATAATGAGATCTATCAGCTTGTAGATGAAAACAAACGTTCTTATCATGCGGGAGTAAGCGCATGGAGAAATGATAAAAATCTTAATGATACTTCCATAGGAATAGAGATTGTAAATGCCGGATATACTACAGATGCAACCGGGAAAAGAATATTTGCAACGTTTAGTGATGAGCAGGTGAGAAAAGTAGCTGCTTTGGCAAAAGATATTGTAACCAGATATCAGATTCCGGCCACCAATGTTCTGGCTCATTCGGATATTGCCCCTACCAGAAAACAGGATCCCGGCCCAATGTTTCCATGGAAAAAACTATATGATGAGTATCAGCTGGGAATGTGGTATGATGAAACGGCAAAACAGAATTTCTTTACTATCGCACAGGCAGATTTTGCAACAAGATATATTGATTCATCTTTTATTTTTCAGACACAGACTGCATTGCAGAAATTTGGGTATGCACTAGATCTTAGCGGAAAATGGGATGATGCAACCAAGAAAACCATTGAAGCCTTCCAGTACCATTACCGTCCTCAAAATTATGACGGAATCATGGATGCCGAAACATGGTCTATACTGCAGGCGTTAATTCAAAAATATCCCGTAAAATAAAGTCAAATTAAAACGCATCGGTTAGATGCGTTTTTGCTATCTTTAAACCATCAAAAACAGTAAAATATCTGTAATGGAAAATTTCAGGAAAGAGAGCGATCTGTTAGGGGAACTTAATGTACCTTTAGACGCTTATTATGGGGTTCAGACACAAAGAGCAATCAACAATTTTAAAATTTCAGGACAGCTTTTGTCTTCATACCCGGATTTTATTAAAGGCTTAGCTTTTGTAAAAAAAGCAGCTGCAAAAACCAACTATGAATTGGGGCTGCTTGAAGAAAGCCTGTATTTTAAAATAGCAGAAGCTTGTGACGAAATCGTAGATGGAAAATATCACGATCAGTTTCCGGTAGATATGATCCAGGGCGGGGCAGGAACTTCAATCAATATGAATGCGAATGAAGTAATTGCCAATATCGTGTTGGAAAAATTAGGAAAAAACAAAGGAGAATATGAATTCTGCTCTCCAAATGATCATATCAACCTTTCTCAATCCACCAATGATGCCTATCCTACTGCTATTAAAATGGGATTATTGCACATGAATATCGGGTTGGTAGAAAGGCTTGAGAAAATTGTGGCGGCTTTCCGTGCTAAAGGAGTAGAATTCCAGGATGTCATCAAAATGGGACGTACCCAGCTTCAGGATGCTGTACCCATGACATTGGGACAGGAATTTGAAGCCTATGCAGCTACACTGGAAGAAGATATCTCTAAATTGAATAATAACGCCAGCCTTTTTGTAGAGGTAAATATGGGGGCCACAGCCATTGGGACAGGATTAAATGCTCCGGTAGGCTATGCAACCCTTTGTGCTAAGAATCTGGCCCAAATCACCGGGTTCCCGATTATTTCGGCACCGGATCTTGTAGAAGCTACACCGGATACGGGTTCTTATGTGATTTATTCATCAGCAACAAAACGCCTTGCTGTAAAATTATCAAAAATATGTAACGATTTGAGATTGCTTTCCTCAGGACCAAGAGCCGGTCTTTTTGAAATCAACCTTCCTCCAATGCAGCCGGGATCATCCATTATGCCAGGTAAAGTAAATCCTGTAATTCCGGAAGTAGTGAACCAGGTATGTTTTAAAGTATTTGGAAATGATCTTACAGTAACGTTTGCTGCAGAAGCAGGGCAATTACAGCTTAACGTAATGGAGCCGGTACTTTCTCATGCAATCATGGAAAATATCAATTTCCTTTGCAATGCTCTGGATACCCTTCGTGATAAATGTGTAGTAGGAATTACTGCCAATAAAGAAGTGTGCCTGAATATGGTAAAACACAGTATTGGTATTGTAACAGCACTTAACCCTTATATCGGTTACAAGCAGTCTACAGAGATTGCTAAAGAAGCATTATCCTCCGGAAAAAGCGTTTATAATCTTGTTTTGGAGAAAGGAATTCTTTCTCAGGAAAAATTAGATGAAATTCTGGATCCTAAAAATATGCTGAAACCGCATAACAAATAATATCAATCAATAGGTGATAAATGATGGCGATTGTTTTACATCATTTATCACTTATTATTCATCATTTATAAAATAGTAGTGAGGTTTTTAATCATCATTCCTGCCCATAACGAAGAAAATAATCTTTCATTTACTTTAGATTCTTTACAGCAGCAAAGCAGTAAAGATTTTAGAGCCGTTGTGGTTAATGACGGTTCCACAGACCGTACTGCTGAGGTTATCCGGAAATATACCGAGACTGATTCCCGTTTTGAAACCATTAGCCTTCAGAAATCTGAGCATCAGCCGGGCTCTAAAGTTGTTCATGCTTTTAAGAACGGTTTGCAGAAACAGCCTATAGATGATTTTGATATCATCTGTAAATTTGATGCCGATATCATTCTCCCTGAAAATTATCTGGAAACACTAGAAAAAGCTTTTGCCGGTAATCCTGCCTATGGATTGGTAGGTGGCTTACTGTATGTGGAGAAAGACGGACACTGGGTATACGAAGGGAACTCCAATAAAAATCATGTAAGAGGTCCAATGAAGGCCTACAGGAAGGCCTGTTTTATTCAGATCGGAGGCTTAAGGGAAACATTAGGCTGGGATAATATAGATGCTATACTCCTTGAGAACCTTGGATGGAAGGAAGTTGTTCTTCCGGAACTTCAGGTAAAGCTTATTAAAGTGAAAGGAGCCGATTATACCATACGGCCTGCCGATTACTATGGCAAATATTTTTATTTTCTGGGTTTAAACAGATTTCTGGCCTATATTGCCTCTTCCAAAGAAGCGATGAAAAGTAAATCACCATCATTTTTCTTTGACATTATTTCATCGTACGAAAGCTGCAGGGCAAAGAAAATGGAACTGAAGATCACAAAAGAAGAACAGAAGGCAGTAAATGACCAACGTTGGAAAATGCTGAAGAAAAAATGGCTTAACATGTAAGTTGAAAGATATATTCAGTAGAAACAGGCGTTAACCATTTAATAAAAAGAAAAGTCATCCGGCTTTAGTCAAGACATAAAAAGATCACCGATAATCCATGAAAAAAATTGCCTATATAGAAATAGACACCCACGCAGAAATAGCACAGTCTTTCATGGATATCATGAGGGATACTAAGGATTTTACCATAGATTATTATTTTTCAAAAAAAATTAAGGACCGGATCAGCAAAAATGAAGAAGCTGTATTTCTGTCAGACAGTTCCATGATCTTAGACCAATTAAAGGAAAAAGGATACGATCTGATTATTATTGGAACGGTTCATCGTTTTTTTAATACGTTTTTAGCCATAACAAAGAAATATAATACGGCGGTTATTGCCCATAATCTCAATTTTACCAAAGCCTCAAAGCTGGATCTGGTAAAAAGTGTCTTTAAAAAAGATGTGATGTACAGACTCAAATTATGGATGAAAGAAGGGTTGTTATATTCTTCTAAAGTATACCAGGCTTCAGGAGCACTTTTGGTTTTAGACGAGGCTATGAGTTCAGAAAAATATCAGTTTTTACCTCTTTTTTATACAAAGAATGGTCATGCTGCTGAAAACAAGGATAGGGTAGTGGTTATTCCCGGTGGTGTATCGCAGAAAAGGAGAGATTACCACTATATTTTTAAAACACTTAAAAATGCTAAGACCGATAAACCCTGTGAATTTGTATTTCTTGGAAAAGCAACAGGAAGCGAATTAAAAGATTTAGAAAGACTGTCGCAAAAATTACCGGATAATATCCGCATTACTTATTTTTCAGAAAGAGTTTCTGCTGAAGATTTTGAAAAATGGATGCAGAAAGCAGATGTTCTTTGGTGTCCTATTCAGGAACAAACGGAGTTCTTCAGTTTGAAAGAGACTTATGGGGTCACAAAAATGACCGGTAATCTCGGTGATGCTGTGGCATACGGAAAATGGGCTGTTTTCCCTGCCAGATACCCATCAAAACTAGACTTTATCATTCCTGAAAAAGGAAATATTCTGGAACAGCTGAATGAGCTTTCCTATCTTCATTTTAATTTTCAGAAGCACTATAGCAAAATAGAAATTCAGAAAAAAACAGAACAAATTTTATTCAGGCTTATTTCCAAATAACCTGGTTTGATTACAATATTTACCTATAAAAAGAAGCTCTGACTTATGTTAGAGCTTCTTTTTGTTGGGGTATTTTGGTTTTTCACAACAGGGTGTATTATTAATGATATTATATATTTTTACTATAATTATTGTAAAAATGATAAATTTCAATATTAAACTATTTTTATTTAGAAAAATTATAAATAACTTAGCGCTCTAATTATAAAAAATTGAAACGAATTGTATTAAGCACAGCCCTATTCATGGGGTCTGTTACGATTTTATGTGGTCAGGAAAAGAAGATTGACCTGAATGCCGGTACTTTTGAAGTTAAAGGTTGCAGAATGATATACGCTAATAAAGACGATATTACCTATGCAGGAGGATGTGAGGTTATTGTAAAGCAACCCGGGCAAGCTCCTAAAACTATTTTTTTAAAAAAGAATGAAAAACTTGTTGTTAAAGACGGAAAAACGGCTATTGTTTATACTGACGTTGTTTCAGATATTAGGATAGATGGAATAGAACTTACAGCCAAAAAGAAGAACTTCTCTGAAATAGAAATCAAACAGGAGGCTCTTCAGAATATACAGTCATTTTCTATTGGTGACGTCCTTCAGCAATTGCCGGGGCAGTATATACAGCCTTTTGATAATGCACAATTCAAGAATATTGTTTTTCGTACAGCAAGTGGAGCTTCGGTGACATCGAGTTCTACATCCTTAAGTGGAGATGAGGCAGGAAACAAAGCTTTTGGGGTACAGGTAATGGTGAATGACATTGCGTTGTCTAATAATGAAAATATGCAAAGCTATAATTCTGCATACGGCTCACCATTCGGACTCAACTTTACCGCCACAGCCGGAAAATCAGGTACATTGACTCCTTCACAGCCTAATTTCGGGGTTGACCTGCGCGAAATTCCTACAGAAAATATTGAAAGTATAGAAGTCATCCAGGGAATTCCTGATGCTAAATACGGAGATCTTACTTCCGGGCTGATTAAGGTGACTACATTCGCCAAAAGGTCTCCTCTGCGTTTGGATGCATCCATAAGGGAAGGTACTTATCAGCTGGGACTTACCAGAGGGTTTTCTCTGAAAAATGATCAGGCACTGAATATTTCTGCAGATTACATGAATTCTATTGTTGATCCCAGAACAAGCCTGGTAGGTTATGACAGGTTTAGCAGTAATGTTCTTTGGGGGATTAATAAAAACAGTATAAAAAATAAACTTTCTTTTGCTTTCTCTCAAAATACAAGCAATGGGAAAAGAGATCCTGATGACCTTCAGGGTATTGTAATCAGCAGTAAAAATAAAAGTTTTTCATTAAGCAATAATTTTAAATATCTTTTTAAGGGAACTAAAAAAATAGTTAGAAGTATTGGAGCAGATGTAGGACTAAGCTATGGCACTCAGCGTACGGAAAGAAAATATTTCCTGAATCAGGGAGCCCGTCCCTACGGTAATGCAATGGAAAATAGCGTGTACTATGCGCCTTATACGCCGCCAAGTTATGAAAATATGACCTATGTGGACGGAAAACCGATCAATGTTTACTTCAACACAAGTGCTGATGGTGTGTATACTACGTCTAAAAGATGGGTTCATTCCTATTCTGCGGGATTTAATTTCAGATACGGTGATAACCTTGGAAGAGGAAAATATGGTACAGCCGGACAATTCTCTACAATTGCCACTACCGGAGGAACGGCAAACGGAGTAAGAGATTATAATTATCAGGATAATGTATTGGCTAGTACGCAATACGCTTTTTATGTGCAGGATAATATTTTTAAAAGATTAAATAACAAACATGGGATAAGGGCCAATCTCGGATTGCGTTATGATATTCAGAATGGAAGATCAACCCTCTCTCCAAGGGTGAATACTTCTTACCAGATGGGGGATCTTACTTTTCGTGCCGGAGTGGGACTGACTTCCAAAGCACCTTCACTTAACCAGTTATATACAGGACCAAGGTATTTTGATATGCTGTTGGGAGATTACCGTATTCCGGGATATTACACCGTTGGAATAATGCAGACAGTGGTAACCCCCGGAGATAATGTAGACCTTAAACCTTCAAAAAGCTGGAAAACAGAATTTGGAATAGATTACAAACTGCCTTTCGCTGCCATCAACCTAACCGGATATTATAACAAACTTTTTGATGGTTTCAGTACCCTATCCGTAGCAAAAATGATGGATAAGGCTAAAGTGGAAATAACTGCAGTGGGAACCGATGTTCCTACTTTTGAGATCGTGGGTAAGGAAAAATTCCATTATTTACAAAACAGGATTATAAACGGCTATGAATCTACCGATAAAGGATTGGAGCTTATGGTATCTTTTAAAAAGATAGAAGCACTGAACCTGATAACAGGCTTTAATGCTTCCTACGTAAAGACGAAGAGTAAAAAGAATGAAGATATACCTACAATAGCAGCCCTTTCTATTCCGGACCCTGTCTTTCAGTACGGATTGTATAATGACACGTATTCCAATGCCAATATGGCAAGAGCCAGCTTTAGTTTTGATTACCACCTGCCATCTTCCGGATTGATTATAGGGCTCCGCACTGACCATTTTTTAATCGATGAAAGAATAACATCCGGCAGCAGTATTTATCCCATTGGATATATAGATTCGGAGCTTAATACGGTGATGATTCCGGAAGCGGAAAGAAGTAATCCAAAATATCAGACCCTTTTCAGAAAAGCTTCTGAAGAATCTTTATCCGGCTTGGGGAAGAAAACATTACACAATATACATCTTCGGGTTACAAAAGATTTCTTAAGCGGTTTCAGGATTTCCATATATGTCAATAATGTTTTCAACCTTAAGGCATACAATGAATACGGAACACTCTATACAAACTTTAGCCCGGCATCTTTCGGAGCTAATATTTCATATAAATTTTAATAAAAGACTTTTTGTACTATGAAAAATATAATAACTTATTTGTTTTTACCCCTTCTTATGCTTACAGGATGTAAAAGAGAAGATGATTTCGGTAGTGGGAGTGATCTTCAGCCTGTACCATTTACTATAGCCGCTAAATATGATGCAAAGTTAGATGGTAAAGAAGCTGTGAATGTCAATATCACTCTGGAAAATACCTCTACCGGAGATAAAATTATTGGAAAAACTGATATCAATGGAGAATTAAAATTCAATGCCATTCTTCCCGGAACCTATACCATTACCGCAGACATGACGATGTCTAAAGAAGATTATGAAGATATGTTTGAAATACCTACGATCAATCCTGAAGTGTATTTCGGAGGAATGCAGGAAAAAGTTATTGTTAATGTCAATGTTTCCGCAGCAGTGATCACCCTTTCTTCAGGAAGGATAGAAGATCTTGTCATCAAGCAGGTATACTATGCGGGTTCTTCTACCACTGAAGCAGCAAGCTTCAGAGACCATTTCCTGGAGATTTATAATAATTCTAATGAAATGATCTATGCTGACGGTTTATATGTGGGGCTTCTGGAAGGGAATACAAACAGTAATGTGACTTCATATACTTTATCTAACGGGCAGTATGACTGGAGTAAATCCACAGGAAACACGATCGGAGGAAGTGCCAATACGGATTTTGTATATGCCAGTACCATCATCAGAGTTCCCGGAAGCGGAAAAGAGCATCCTATCCTCCCGGGGAAAAGTATTGTAATTGCCCAGACGGCAATTAATCATAAGGCTCCGTATGATGATATTAAAGGACAGTCTGTGAGTATAAAAAAACCAGAAGAGACGGTAGATCTTAGTGGAGCGGATTTCGAAACCTACCTTGGAGATTATTTTACAGCCAATGGAGGAAGTCCTTATCTGTATGATATCCAGAATATAATGGTTCCGGATATGGAAATTGTGCATTGGGCGTTAAATTCCAAGGATATGTTACTGGGAGTTACTTCAAGACCTGCATTGATTGTTTTTAAAGCAACACCGGGAGAAATTTCTTCTTTTGCAAAAGTACCGAGTCCTAAAAATCTAAATGGGGCATTGTTCGTAAGAATTCCTAAAGAAATTATTATTGATGGGGTAGACACTACAGATAAAGAGCAGAAAGCTCCGAAAGACTTACCGGTAAGTATTGATGCTACGAGAGCTTTCATAAAAAATGATGCAGGGTCACCTTATCCGGATTACAGCTCTTATTCCATCATTCGCAAAACAAAAGAAATTATCAAAGGCAGAGTGGTTCTGGCGGATACCAATAACTCACAAAATGACTTTACAACTATAAAAGCTAACCCACGAGGAAATGCACAATAATCATAAAAACAGACTATCATTCAATAAATGTCTACTGCTATTCCTGCTGTTAATGGCGAATCAAAGCTTATTTTCCCAGGCTACGAGGCTCGATAGTATCGATATCAGTACAGTAGAAAGAAATATCAGGCTGGAAAATCCATACCTGAGCTTTTTCCATCCATTGGACTTCTCTGCTACCTCTTTTAATTATTCTGTTCACAAACAGGAATTTAAAAGAGTGCAGTCACCTGAGAAATCCGAAGGCTTTAATTTCAATTCACAAGGTGTATTTCAGCTTTCTCCGAAAGTTGCGCTTTCCGGAAGGCTTAATGCTGTCCGGGAAAAAGAACACGCTGTTCCTTTTATCTTAACAGAAGAAAGAACCACTAATCAGTCTTTTATCCATAACCCGTCCTATTTTTATGCTCCCCGGGCGGCAGATTGGTTGAAACAGGATTATAATATTTATGGAGTACTGGCATACAGGCCTTTGAATTTCCTGATTACCCAGTTGGGAGTGGAAGGTAACTTTACAAAAGCATATAGAGATGCTGATCCCCGCCCGAAAACGGACCATTATGTGTATAATGTATTTTCAAAAATCGGTCTGAACTGGAAACAGCATAGCCTTTTTGCAAAAGGAAAATATTTTAATGATTACAAGGTAAATGACATTATGTACGTCAATATGAATACCAATGTTCCTTCTAGTGACAGTGTATATATCCGCTATAATGAAGGATATGGAAATCAGTACAAGGGAACACTGTATTCTTCAACCGAATATAAGTCTGACGGTTATATCTGGGGAGGCGAATATGCATTCAATAACAGGAATATTCACTTCAGTGCCGGATATGATTATCAGTATTCTATTGAGCGGTTTTATAAAATATACACTTACAAAGATACAGACAATCAGAGTTATAGAGTTTATGATAAATATTCAGGATTAAGAACCGATAAGCATAGTATGTATGCGAACTTTTTGGGGAAATTTAATGGATATAACTGGGCTTCGAGACTCGATTTCTGGGACCAGCTGGATGATAATTTCAATTATGAACTTAAATACAGAACCTATAGGCTGCATCAGTACCAGCTGGGATGGAATAACAATCTGAGCTGGTTTAATTCAAAAAATGAATCTCAGAAAATTCGTCTGGATTTGTTGTATGGACAGAATAGTGTGAAGGATATTTCGGTTGTCCTGAACCGGGAAATTAATTATTTTCAGTACCATCTGGGATATGAAAAGGAATTCCGTATCAATTCCGATGATAAACTGGCGCTGGGAGTGGATCAGTATCTCTACCTTCCTGTTCATAAAAGCTTTGAATATACTCCTTATGAGAGTAGTAAAGAAAATATATTTGTACAGAGAATTGCCATACCGGATTATGCTTATGATGCTTCCGAAAAACTGGGGCTTACGCTTAATCTGAAATATAAAATGAACAGGGGAAAGATCCGATATGAAATGGAAGGAGTTTTAACACAAAACTGGCTGGCTGCCAATCAGTATAAACAAGCGGTACCTGGTTATAATGGGAATGCGAACTTTATTGCTAGTTTTGCACTGAAAGTATTTTATTAAAATGAAGGAAAGATATCTGGCAATACTCGCTATTGCATCAGTGATCATAATGTCTGCCTATACATCCAATGATTCCACAGGGTATACGGTAACAGAGCTGCGTGAAATGTATGGAAGCGGAAATCATGCTTTATGGCCTAAACTCTCTCTTTTTGATGAGGCTAAAGAAGGATTTCAGGATATAGGAGCACTCCCTGAAATGGAATTTCCTGCAGATAATCCGTATTCTGAAGATAAAGCAGAATTGGGAAAAATGCTTTTTTTTGATCCGCGTTTATCAGGATCCGGGCAGATTTCATGTGCCAACTGTCATAATCCGGATCTGGGTTGGGCAGATGGAAGCAGGGTTTCTTTTGGCCATAACAGGCAGACGGGAACCCGAAATGCTCCTACTTTGGTGAATATAGGGTATGCTAAAACTCTATTCTGGGATGGAAGGGCAATGACACTGGAAGAACAGGTAAAATCTCCGATTGAAAACCCTGTAGAAATGAATCTTCACTATAAGCTGGCGACAAAAAATATACGTAAGATAAAAGGCTACAGAACCTATTTTCAAAAAGCATTCGGAACTAAGGAGGTTACTGAAGACAGGATTTCCCGGGCGATTGCAACTTTTGAAAGAACATTGGTGAGCCCGGCCTCCCGATTTGATAAATTTATCGGAGGAAAGAAAAATGAACTTACCGATGCTGAGATTAACGGGCTGCATCTATTCCGTACTAAAGCGAATTGTATCAATTGCCATAATACACCTTACTTCTCGGATCAGAAATTTCATAATCTCGGTCTTACGTATTATGGCAGGAAATATGAAGATCTGGGAAGATATACGGAAACGCTGAAAAATGAAGATGTAGGAAAGTTTAAAACACCTACCCTGAGAGAAGTTGCAGATAATAAACCTTATATGCATAACGGCCTGTTTCCGGAGCTTGCCAATGTCGTGATGATGTATAATGCAGGAATGGGAAGAGAAACACCTAAGGCCAATCAGATGAATGATCCGAAATTTCCTCATAAATCAGGGATGATTGTCAGGCTGAATCTTACAGATGATGAGGTTTTTGATATTGTAGCTTTTCTGAAAACACTTAACAGCTATAAATATAAGATGAGGCCTCCTGAACTTCCTGCTCAATAGATACGGAAATCTTCAGTGCACGCTCTATTGCATAAAAAACGTTCCGAACCGGAGCGTTTTTTTATATTATTCTATGGATTTTAAGTGAAGTGGAATGCTAATATTGGTGCCGTAACGCCATTTCTAAACTATGTGTATTGTTTCTGAAATTAAATACTAGCGCATTTATTTAAATTTAAAAACACTTTTAATAAACCTCATATTCAGGTAATCTTCAATCGGGAATATCCTGGTGAAATAGTTTCCTATATAGATCAGTATCAATACGACAGCCGGTTTATAAAACAGATTGATAAGATTGCTGTTGAAGTTAGGAAGAACAATAGCTACGGTAATTGCCAAAGTACAGATAATGGAAACAAAGATCATCTCAATAGTCAGAGGAGAAACTTTAAACACGATATAATTAAAGATGATTTTGATGATATTGTAAACAGATAATGAAATAGCAGTAGATAGGGCAATTCCGATGAGTTTCAGATCAGTATTTTTAATGAAATAATAATTCAGACCAATGGTTAATCCTGCCAATAAAAGCATCACCAGAATATTGAATCGGTAGTATTTTGAGAGAGAAATAATATTTCCATTGAAGCCGGTTGCCAGATCTATTAAAACGGCAGATCCCCAGATCCAGACCACAGGCTCATATTCTCTGAGCATAGTTCCATTTTTGGGCATAAACTGGGTAAGATAAGGAAAACCCACCATAATGCATGAGAACAGCACGGCACCTAAAAAGTATAAAGAGAGTGAGGTCTTCTTGTGAAACCTGTCCAGCTCTTCCATATCTCCGTCAGCAAGTGTTTTGTTGATAATAGGAGCCGAAATATTAAATAATCCCAATTGGGGAATGGAAATCAGCGAAATAAGGGCATACAGCACAGAATAAATTCCAACCTCTTCCATACCCATAAATTCACCAATCATAAAACTGTTGATGGCCAGGTAATTTCCAAAAGTCCCCAGAAACCCGAAAAAACTGTAATTGAAAAACTTTTTCCATAAATCATCCTTCTTAAAATAATCTGTATTAAAATCGAGATGTATCTTTTCAAGCTTGTTCGTGTAATAGATATACCCAAAAAGCATTAAAGCAAAAATTCCGAAAAAGAATGCAAAAGCAATTTTTTGAGAAAGAGCAAAATAGTAAAACAAACAAAATGCTCCCAGATTAGCTATTTTGGGAAACAGGTTATCAAAAATATTGGAAACTACAATTCTTTTATAGTTCGAAGTATACTTATTGAAAATAGCACAGAACGAAAGAATCAAAATTAATGGAAGAATCATTTCTTTAATCTTCCAGGCTTCCGAATGTCTGAACTTCGGATAAAAATAAGGCAGCACAAAAAATACGGCTGCAAAAATGAGAAAATTGACAAAAACAGTGAGCAGCGATAACGAAAGCATATTCTGCTTTTTGCCGTCTTTTTCTACCGAATGAAAAAACTTTACATTAGAATAAGAAATGCCCAATACCACAAAAGGAACCAACATCTCAGCAGTAGGAAGGATATAGCGAAGTTTTCCGTAAAATTCAAAGTCGTTGGGGAAAATGAATATTGCGGAAACCGTGCCCAGCAAAAAACCAATATAACCGATAATGGAATATTTGAAGCCTTGTCTCGCTACTACGCTCATAAAGTTATTTTAAAGGTTTTTAGGTATAAAAATAATATTGTTGATATACTGAGTTTTATTTTTTTCGTCACTTGTATTTTGCAGTAAAATATCCTCTGTAAGTGTTTCCAGGATAAAGCTGTTTCTGTTAAGGTACTGAGCTTCATATCCCCAGCTTTTTACCTCAGAGATTTCATTCCATATAGGAGTTTGATGGTGTCTTTGCTCCATTTCAACCATTAGGGTCGGCAGGAACTTTCTGATGGTTTCTTGTGCTCCCAGAAGAGTCTTTATTTCATTTCCTTCAACATCTATTTTGATGAAATCCAGTTTGTCAAAATGCTCTATGGCAGCCCAGTCATCCAGCTTAATGACCTTTACTTTTTCAGTAAGGCTTTTTTCTTCTCCTTTTTCCTTATAAGAAGTGTTTAAGGTTCCCCGGGAAGCAATTGTTTTTCCATTAATAACAGGAACTTTAAATTCAGCTGTTGTATTTTCGTCAGAAAGAGCCAAAGGCAGAACCTGCATTGTGGGAAACAGCCTTTTAAGGCGCTGGTAAAGCTTTTTATTAGGTTCAAAAGCATAAATATGTTCATGATCCAGCTTGTTTTCCAGCTGATAGAGAAAAGTTCCTACATTCGCACCAATGTCAAGGATTACAGCATTCTTAGGAAGGTATTCCTTGATCCATACCAGTTCCGGTTCTACATTACGTTCCGAAAAATTATTTTTATTAAGATTTTTTAAGGTCTTAAAATATCTTTTTTTGTAGAAATTCGGACTTATATATTGTAGTTTTTCTGCAAGTTTTTGGTATAAAGACATCCTTAGCTTTTTGACGAACAGCAAAGATAAGCAAAAATGTAAAACTTATCTTAAAAAATGTTAAATATAATAGGTTGATTTTCAGTTGATAATATTTCCTGATAGTTTTGAGGGAAAATGAGATATAACAGGTTTTTTCTTTGTCCGGGAGACTCCTCTGGCTAATAAACAGCTTGTTTTAAAGATTCTGGAACAGCATAAAATGATAAAGCATAGCTGTTTTTTCTCCCCAATATTACCTGTAAGGCATATCAATGGGAGTTAAAGAGAATTTTGCAGTATCTGTAAGAATTTAACAGAACTGTTTTATGAAGCAGTTTCCGGATTGGTTACACAAAGGGAGTGTTTAGAAAATCATTAAAAGGTTTCATCAGACTAAAAATTTTTGTCAGATTCTGTACTGCTTTTTTATCTAGTATTTCTTCATCTTTTAAACGGTATAGTACGATAAAATTCTTAAGCTTCAGGTATTCTGCCATAGGATCTTCTTTTTCAAAACCCTGGGGAACTTTTTTAAGTTTACCATCCTGATCAAGCTCAGGAAAGTGCTTTTTGAAATCTTTTTGATTTAAAATTTTGAGAAAATCATCGCCATATAAAGAGACTTCCTTCCTTACCTCTTTCAAAACAGAAGATTCAGGCATGTAGATTCCGCCGGCTAGAAATGATTTACCGGGTTCAATATGAAGATAATATCCACCTTTCTGGCTGCCTTTTCCCATTCCTAAAGAGGCTCCGAAGTTGGTTTTGTAAGGAACTTTGTCTTTTGAAAATCTGGTGTCCCTATAGATTCTAAACATTGCTTTTTTAGGGTCTATTTTAGCCAGATCTTCATCAAATGCTGACATTTCTTTTATTAAATCTTCCAAAAAAGAAATCACATTTTCCTGTGATGCTGTGTATAGGCTTTTATTCTCATTGAACCATTCACGGTTATTATTAGTGGCTAACTTTTTTAGAAAGGTAAGTGTTCCTGGTTGTATTGTATTCATTTTGTGAGCTTGGTTTACTAAGGGTTGTAAGAAATGATATGCCGATTTATTTTAAACGAAGTTAAAAAATAAACTTGCGTTTACCAAAAATTAAACTGGAGTTCACGGAGCTGGGAATTTTATTTTTTAGCTTTGAGATACCAACTTATTATAACGTAAATACTATGAAAAATCTGAAAAAAATTTCAAGAATGGATTTGAAAAAATTACAGGGTGGAGCAGCTGCATACAGCTGTGGATCTTATTGCAGTAAAGAAGGGGAGCAGTGTGGAAATTACATTTACGAATGCTATTGCCAGGCGCTTAATGGAGATCCTACATTTTTAAGATGTGTACCCAACCATTAACTGTTAGCAAAACCAACACAAGGCTGTCCTTCTTGGAGGGCAGTCTTTTTTTATCATTATATTATTAAAAAAAATAATGATAAATCATAGTTATAAGGCCGAATTTCCAACGTAATTCCTAATTGTATAATAAAATATCAACAGGTTTTTACGGATAGGTTCAAAAATAATCAATCGGTTGAATAAAAGAATAAGCGTACTGTTATTTTTTAAAAACTCATAAATAACCCATAAAAAATCAATCCAATTTAATAAAAAAAAATAATGTTTAACAAGTCTTTAATTTCAAGCTTGTTTTTTTAGATTTAATTTTCAAAAAATCAAAAAAATAGTAGAGGATTCTGAATTTAAGATTGTATATTTAAAACTTTATTCAAAAACAAGTCAAATATTTATTGTATCTTTGCAAAAATTTTAAAATAGTTAATGAATTTATTTACGGAAACCAATTTAAGTCCTGATATTCTTAAGGCAATTGGCGAACTGGGCTACGAAAGCCCAACAGAAATCCAAAAACAGACTATCCCTTTTATTCTTTCAGATATTCGCGACTTGATCGCACTTGCGCAAACAGGGACAGGCAAAACAGCAGCGTTTTCGCTTCCGATTTTGGATATGATTGACGATACGAGTCGCAAAATCCAATTATTGGTGCTTTGTCCGACACGGGAATTATGTCTTCAGATTTCTAAAGACATAAAGAATTACTCTAAGTACATGAAAGACATCAAAACTACTGCAGTTTATGGTGGAAGTAGTATTGTAGATCAGATGAGATCTTTGAGGGATAAACCACAGATTATTGTGGGAACTCCGGGAAGAGTAATTGATCTTATCAACAGAAAAGCATTAGACTTTTCTGCTATTCATTGGTTGGTATTAGATGAAGCTGATGAAATGCTTTCTATGGGATTCAAAGACGAATTGGAAACCATCTTAAGCGAAACTCCGGAAACAAAACAGACTTTCTTATTCTCGGCGACGATGAATAAAGAAGTGGAAAGAATTTCCAAAAATTATCTTACAAAACCACACCGTATTTCAGTAGGTTCTATCAACGAAGTGAAGAAGAACATTACACACGAATATTACGTGGTAGGTTACCGTCAGAAAAAAGAAGCATTGAAAAGATTGATCGATGCAAACCCTAATCAGTACTCCATTATCTTCTGTAGAACGAGAATGGAAACTCAGGAGGTTGCTGATTTCTTGATGCAGAACGGGTATGCAGCAGATGCACTTCATGGAGACCTTTCTCAGGCGCAGAGAGATACGGTAATGAAGAAATTCAGATTGAAAAATATCGATATTCTTGTCGCTACAGACGTTGCAGCAAGAGGATTGGATGTAAACTCTCTGACTCACGTTATTCACTTCTCTTTACCTGATGATCCTGAAGTATTTGTTCACAGAAGTGGTAGAACAGGTAGAGCAGGAAAAGACGGTATTTCTATGGCTTTAATTAAGCCTGAAGAAAGCAGAAAGCTGAAGCAGATCAAATCTGCAACAAAGATTGATATCAACGAAAAATTCATTCCTACAGGTGAAGAGATTATCAAAGCTCAGGTAGGAGGTGTTTTCGAAAAACTATTAACAGAACACGAAGATCTTTTCGAGTTTGATAATAGCCTGATTCCTGATCTAAGCAACTTTACAAAAGAAGAATTGGTGCACCAGTTGCTACAGTTCCAATTGAAAGATCTTGCTTTATATTACAAAGACAAACACGATCTTGTTGAGCAGAAATTGAGCAGCAGAGATGATGATTACTCAAGAAGAGACCGTGGTCGTGATAGAGACAGAGATCGTGGAAGAGACCGAGACAGCAGAGATAGCCGAGACAGAGATCGCGGAAGAGACAGAGACCGTGGTGGAAAGCCAAGAAGAAAAGATGAGAATATGGTAAGATTCTTCTTTAATCTTGGAAAGAAAGATCACTTGAAGAAACTTGATGTTTTGGATATTATCAACCAGGCTACTGCTGGAGGAAAGACCAAGAAAAGAGCTGAGATTGGTGATATTGAGATCTTAGAAAAATTCTCTTTCTTCGAAGTTGAGAAATCATTCAAAGACAATGTCCTAAGCAATATTCAGTCTATGAAGTTCAAAGGAAAAGATATGAGGGCTGAAGTGGCAAACTAAACCCTTATTGACACTATATAAAACCGGCAGCAATGCCGGTTTTTTTATTTGATTATCAAATGGTAAGCGAATGTTAACAAAACTTAATGTTAGATAGTTTCAGGTCAAATCCTTTTTTAGGAAATTTGCACTCAAATTATAAATACTAAAAAATGGGAATTGGTAATATTTTCCACGCTTTTCAACCAAAGGATAAAATCTTTTTCGTGCTTTTTGAAAAAGTAACCGAAAATCTAGTTGCAATGTCTGAAGACTTCAACACAGGAATCAAAGATTTCGATCTTAATGATGACTCTATGTTGAAAAAAATGAGCGACTTTGAGCATAAAAATGATGAACTTACTCACGAGATCTTTGTAGAACTGGGGAAAAACTTCATTACTCCTTTTGACCGTGAAGATATTCACACATTGGCAACAGGATTGGATGATATCGCTGATTACATCTATGCTTCTACAAAATATATCTTTTTGTACAAATCACCTGAGATGAAGGCTTATTCAGACTTCTCTTTACTGATCCACAAGGCATGTCTTGAAATCCAGAATGCTATGAAAAACCTTAAAGGTTTTAAGAACATGGAACAGGTAAAAGAAGCTTGTATCAAAGTAAACTCTATTGAGAATATTGCTGATGACCTGCTTTCTAACTCAATGGTAGAATTGTTTGAAACCAATGATGCTATCAATATCATCAAAGTTTCATCCGTATTGAACTATCTTGAAATAGTAACTGATAAAGCAGAAGATGTTGCCAACACGATTGAGAACATCATGATTAAATACGCCTAAACAATACATAACATAGCAAAAAATGGAATTTCCTATTTTACTTACGGTTATTATTGCTTTAGCCTTAATTTTCGATTATATCAATGGTTTTCATGATGCAGCCAACTCCATTGCAACCATTGTTTCTACAAAAGTTTTAACTCCATTCCAGGCTGTACTTTGGGCAGCACTCTGGAACTTTGCCGCTTTTTTTATCGCCGCTTATATTATTGGAGAATTTAAAATCGGTAATACAATTGCAAAAACTGTTAATGAGAATTTTATCAACCTTGAAGTTATATTTTCAGGTCTTGTAGCGGCTATTGCCTGGAACCTTTTAACATGGTGGTTTGGAATTCCTTCCTCATCATCACACACCTTAATTGGTGGGTTTTTGGGAGCTGCTCTGATGCATGCCTTTATGATGGATTATCGCGATGTGGCAGCAGCTCAACCTGCTTTAGGATTCTTTGAAACCTGCAAACATGCTCTCCATCAGGTAACGACACAGAGTGTTGTAAAGTTTGATAAAGTAATTCCTATCTTCCTGTTCATCTTCATGGCACCGATTATAGGGATGATTATATCGATCATCATTACATTAATAATTGTTCATCTTTATAAAAAATCAAACCCACACAAGGCAGATCAGTCTTTTAAAAGATTACAGCTGGCTTCTTCAGCTTTATTCAGCTTGGGACATGGTTTGAATGATGCACAGAAAGTAATGGGGATCATAGGGGCCGCATTGATCTATTATCATGTTGAAATGTTGCATGACCCTATTTATCTGAATATTCCTTCTGCAGGACGTTTTGATTACTTTGCACAGCACTATCTTTGGGTTCCTTTGGTTTCCTTCCTGGCAATCGGTTTGGGTACCATGAGTGGCGGTTGGAAGATCATCAAGACAATGGGAACTAAAATTACAAAAGTAACCTCACTGGAAGGGGTAAGTGCAGAAACAGCAGGAGCAATCACTCTATTCATTACTGACCACTTCGGTATTCCTGTATCTACTACACATACGATCACAGGTTCTATCATCGGGGTAGGATTGACGAAAAGAATTTCTGCGGTAAGATGGGGAATTACAGTAAGCTTACTTTGGGCTTGGGTACTTACCATTCCAATCTCAGCTATTGTAGCAGGTATTACCTATCTTTTAGTAAGTTTCTTATCTTAAAAGAAAAATTAAAATGATCATATAAAACTTTGTCCATTTGGGCAAAGTTTTTTGTTTTATAAAGCCCCGAAAATCGTATTTTTGTTCAAATTATAAGAATTTATGGAATTTTTAGACAGATACCAGCAGATCGTTGGCGACGCCATCAATAAGTATACTTTTAAAGATAAACCCAGAGAACTTTACGATCCGATGAACTACATCATTTCTCATGGGGGAAAACGTCTTCGTCCCATTATGGTACTGATGGCATGTGATCTGTTTGGAGGAGATCTGAAAGAGGCTATAAAGCCGGCATTGGCTATAGAATTTTTCCATAATTTCACACTGATCCATGATGATATTATGGATGAAGCTCCTTTAAGAAGAAATAAACCTACCATCCATACGCTACACGGAATCAATGTAGGTATCCTTTCCGGAGACGGGCTGATGCTTAAAGCCTATAAATTTTTTGAAGATCTGGAGCCGGAAATTTTCAAAGCCTGTATCAGGATTTTTACCCATACGGGGCTTTTACTATGTGAGGGACAGCAGTATGATATCAACTTTGAGACTCAGAAAGATGTGACTTTTGATGATTATATCAGAATGATTACCTATAAAACAGGAGTTCTGAGTGCTTCTTCTTTTGAAATCGGTGCATTGATTGCCAGAGCGGATTTTAAAGATGCAAAAGCTATTTTCAATTTCGGAAAACATATTGGGATTGCTTTCCAGATTATGGATGATTATCTTGATGTTTTCGGTGATCAGGCTCAGTTTGGTAAAAAGCATGCTGGAGATATCTATGAAAATAAGAAGACCGTTCTTTATTTATTAGCAAAAGAACATGCTACGGAAGAAGAGAGAAAAGAACTGGATTACTGGTATTCTAAGAAGACAGATAATGTAGACAAAGTCTATGGTGTTGAAAAAATCTTCAGAAGAGCAAAAGTAGATGATAAAGCGCTCCGCCTGATTGAAAAGCACAATGAAATAGGACAGAGCTATCTTCAGAAAATTGATATTCCTGAAGAAAAGAAAAAGCCGTTTATAGAACTGGCCAATTATTTGTTGAGAAGAGAAAGCTAAATAAGATTTTAGATAAGAGCCAGCAGGTGGCAGGTTTCGTTAATAAGAACTTATTACCTGCTGCTTAATTTCTACTCCCCCTGAAAAAATGAAATTCAGAACAGAAGTTGATATTAAAAAATCAGAAAAGAAAATTGAGGTTGAAGATAAAATATTTTCAATAGGTTCGTGCTTTGCTTCAGAAATGACCGATTTATTAAAACAAGGACAGCTGCAAACACTTAATAATCCTTTTGGAACAATTTTCAACCCCCTTTCCATCCGTAATGAAGTAAAAATCCTTCATGATTCATTGTTTTACGAGGAAGAAGACCTGATCACTTATAATGAAGAATATATTTCACTGGATCATCATACCAGTTTTGATACACGGTATATTCATCAGACTTTAGATAAGATCAATGGGGCTATTGAAGAAGGAAATGCTTTTCTTCAGGAGACAGACTGGATTATTATTACCTATGGAACTTCATTTATCTATGAATTTATTCCAAAGAAACAGCTGGTTGCTAATTGTCATAAGATTCCCCAAAAGTTTTTCGAAAAAAAACTGCTTTCTCATCAGGAGCTGACCGATTCCATTTACAATACAATTTTGGATCTTAAGGATATTTGTAAAGAAGAGGTGCAGATTTTATTTACCGTTTCACCGGTAAGGCATACCAAAGACGGAATGATTGAGAACCAGCTGAGTAAATCCAAACTTATTACTGCTATTCATGAATCCATATCCATGTTTGAAGACTGTCATTATTTACCTGTTTATGAGATTTTAATGGATGATCTCCGGGATTATCGTTTTTATAAAGAAGATATGATCCATCCCAGTACCCAGGCTGTAAACTATATCTTTGACAAATTTGGGGATGCTTATTTTTCTGAGGATACTAAAGATTTTATTAAAGAAAATTTTAAAATTACCAAAGCCTTAGAACATACAACGAGTGATAAAAAAGATCCGAAGTTTATTGAATTTAGGGAAAAACTGGATCAGAGAATTGAAAACCAACGTACAAAAGTAAAACATAAAATATTTTCAAATGATTGATTTTACACAGATTGATTATTTGGAAAATGGAAACGAAAGACAGAAGAGGGCTTTTGAAGTGCTCACAAAATATAAAATTTTTGAAAAATTAAGTAAGTATTCGCCTTTACTGGCGGGAACCATTCCTATTGAAATAGATATTGCGGGCAGTGACCTGGATATTATCTGTGAAGCAGATCCTGGATTTGAAGAGGATTTTTTGGAAGAACTAAGGTCATGTGATCTGATTCCTCAGGAAATCGATGTTAAGGTTGAAAATATCACTTTAAATGGGGAGAGAAGTATTGTTTTAAATTTTATGCTGGAAGAATTTCCTATTGAGATTTTTGGTCAGAATAAACCTGCCAGAGAGCAGAATGCTTACAGGCATATGATTGCGGAATACAAAATATTACAGGAAAAAGGAGAAGACTTTAAAAAGAAGATAATAGAGCTGAAAAAAGGGGAATAAAGACGGAACCGGCATTTGGCATGCTGATGCATCTTGAAAATCCTTACGAAGATCTGTTAAAATGATAAGAAAATGATTGATACACATACACATTTATACGCAGAAGAATTTGATGAAGATAGAAAAGAAGCTATTCAAAGAGCTATAGATAGAGGGATTACAGAGTTTTATCTTCCTGCTATTGATTCTGAGTCTCATGAAAAGATGTTACAGCTGGAAACCGAATATCCCGGGCAGATTTTTTCAATGATGGGGTTACATCCCTGTTATGTAAAACCGGAATCCTGGGAAAAAGAACTGGATATTGTTAAAAATTATCTTGATCAAAGAAATTTTCCGGCGATAGGGGAGATAGGAATCGATCTGTATTGGGATAAAACCACCCTGGATATCCAGGTGCAAGCTTTTGAACAGCAGATTGACTGGGCGATAGAAAAAGATCTTCCCATTGTAATTCATACAAGAGAAAGCTTTGATGAAACATTTGAAGTGCTGGAAAGAAAAAAACATCCAAAGCTTAGAGGGATCTTTCATTGCTTTTCGGGTAATCTGGAGCAGGCAAGGCATGCTGTAGATCTTAACTTTATTTTGGGCATAGGAGGAGTGGTTACTTTTAAAAACGGTAAAATAGACCAGTTTCTGAACGAAATCCCTTTAGATAAGATTGTTCTGGAAACAGATTCTCCTTATCTGGCGCCGGTTCCTCACCGAGGAAAAAGAAATGAAAGTGCATACCTTGATTTAGTTGCCGGGAAACTGGTAAATATCTATGGGAAAGATTTTTCAGAGATTGACAGGATTACTACTGAAAACGCAGAAAGACTATTCAAATAGATGATTTCTATTCAATATAAGATAAAAAAGAAGCCTTTTCAAATTTTGAAAAGGCTTCTTTTTTTTTATTTCTTTCTGGTGAAACTCTTATTCTTAGGCTTTTTAAATCCTGTGGATGCAGCCGGCTTTTTATTATTGGGAGTCCTTGCTGGTCTCGGGCCCTGTCTTTCGCCTCCTCCAGACATCGGCTTATTGTTTGAATCTCTTTTTTGAGCAACCAGATCATCTGTATGGAATGGATGATCCTTTACAATCGGAATTTTCTTTCCGATAAGTTTTTCCGTATTTTTTAGATTAAGAAGATCAAGTCCGTCTACAAAAGATATTGAGTTTCCTTCAGCACCGGCTCTTCCTGTTCTTCCAATTCTGTGTACATAGGTTTCAGAAACATCAGACAATTCAAAATTGATCACAAATTTTAATTCGTCAATATCAATCCCTCTCGCTGCAATATCCGTAGCTACAAGCACTCTTGTTTTTCCGGATTTGAAATTATTCAGCGCATTTTGTCTGGCATTTTGAGATTTATTACCATGAATAGCTTCTGCAGAGATCATATCTTTTTGAAGCTTTCTTGCAATTTTATCGGCACCATGTTTTGTTCTGGCAAAAACCAATACAGAATCTGAAATGTCATTCTGAAGAATATGGGATAGCAGGTTTAGTTTATTATCTTTTTCTACAAAATAAACAGATTGTTTGATGGTATCTGCTGTAGAAGAAACAGGTGTTACCTCTACTTTTACAGGATTATTCAGGATGGAATTAGCCAGTTTCTGAATCTCCCCGGGCATGGTTGCGGAAAAGAATAAAGTCTGTCTCTTCTGAGGCAAAAGCTTAATTACTCTTTTAACGTCATGTACAAACCCCATATCAAGCATTCTATCTGCTTCATCAAGAACGAAGATCTCAATGTTTTTAAGACTGATAATGCCCTGGGCAATGAAGTCAAGAAGTCTTCCCGGTGTAGCCACCAGAATGTCAATACCTCTCTTCAATGCAGCTTCCTGGTTTCCCTGTTTTACCCCTCCAAAAATAACAAGCTGTTTTAATGGAAGATATTTACCGTAAGCATTGATATTTTCTTCTATTTGGATCGCCAGTTCTCTTGTAGGAGTTAGGATTAAGGCTTTTATATGATTGTTAGAAATTTTCTTTTTAGATAAGTTCTGTAAGATAGGAATAGAAAAGGCCGCTGTTTTTCCTGTTCCTGTTTGCGCACATCCTAAAAAATCTCTGCCATTTAAGATGTCAGGAATAGATCTTTCCTGAATGGGAGTAGGATTAGTATACCCTTGTTCCTGGATTGCTTTTGCAATAGGTTCTATTAATTGTAAGTCTGTAAAATTCAAATGAATTATTTTAAAATTTAAATAAAAATTCCTTCAGCCTGAAAGAATTACATTTTACAAAGATAATCTAAATATTTTTAAGTATTAATTTTGTTCTTATGATCCGATCAGATGTTTACTAATACTACAGTTTTAATAGTGTTTTTCGTAAAATAGTTAATTAATTTTCGTTTTATTTAGTTTTTAATTTATATTTTTAATTATATTTATTTTATTTTTGAAAAAAATATAACATTTCATTGAAACGGCATAATATCTTTAATGCTTGTGATATAGATTTGAAATGATAATAAAAACTAACCATGAGAAAAACAATCCTCCTGCCTGTATCCGTTACAGGTTTTAACACCTATATTCAATCTTGTGAATATACTGGGAATACAGGACAAAGATCTATCCAAACAAAAACATCTTCGGTATAAGCTCTTCTCCTTAATAGGTAGAAGAAATTAAGTGTACTTACTTGATCCAACAAAGGATTTAGAAACTCTGAAAAGAGGTACAGGAAATAGTAAAACTAAACATCAATCCATTTAAATAATATAATATGAAGACGAAGATTTTTCTTTTGTTTTTTTTGAGCTTTGGAGTAAATATGATATTTGCTCAGGGAGAAAATGACAATTGGTACTTTGGAACTAAAGCCGCCGTTAATTTTTCCAATGCAAGCCCGTTATCCCTTACCAACAGCCAGATGACGGCAATAGAAGCCTGTGGTACAGTGAGTGATGCCGGGGGAAATCTGTTATTTTACACCAATGGACAGACTATCTGGAATAAAGATCATCAGGTGATGCAAAATGGCTCAGGACTTGATGGGCACAGCTCAAGCGAGCAGCTTGCCATTGTAAAGCACCCCACTAATCCCAATCAGTATTTTGTAATTACCACAACAGAGAATGGGGTTTCAACAGGCAGTAATGCGATCAAATATTCTATTGTAGATATGTCTCAGGGAGCTTTGGGAGCTGTCTTGCCCCAATTTAAGAATATTACGATTGTAGATTCGTCCGGGAACAGTTTTCAATCTGAAGCTGTAACGGTAGTTCCTAATGCCAGTAATGGATCTTTGTGGGTGCTCATCCCAAATGGAACCCATATGTACAGTTATAGGGTGGACGGAAGCGGATTCCATAACGGAAATCCTGTGGTCAGTAACTTAAATCTTTCAACACCTTTAGGAAATACCAGCTTTTTTGGAGTTAAGGCATCACCAAGAGTTAACAGAAGTGTAAATTATACCCATTTTGTATGCATTTCTCTCTGGAAGCCTGTTTCTGATCTTAAAAATCAGGTGTACTCTTTTAATAGTGTAACCGGGCAGCTTACCAATGATTTCTCACTGCAAGTGAACGGGCTGGGTGGTTATCTTTCAGAATTCAATAAAGACGGCTCTGTTTTGTTTTTAGGATATGAAAATATGTATGCTGTAGATCTACTGACATCCACACCTTCCAATATTAATTATGCAATGATCCATGGTGATGTATTCGGAAATCCATTTTTCGGATTGCAAAGAAATATAAAAGGAGATGTTTATGTAAGCAGCCCCGGACAGCCATATCTTGGGAAAATAATAAATCCCAACGGAAATATATCAGCTATGAGTGTGAATATGTCTGATATCAACTTAAATGGGGCAACTACTTTTTTTGGGCTTCCTCAACTGGTGAATTCATATGAGCCGGTTCCTTATTATCCGTGTATCACCGATCTGACGTTGGCAACCCCAGAGCTCAATAATAATTTCACATACAATGTAGGAAAGGATATCAAAACAATACATAATTATACCATAGGAGGTAAACAGCGTATTATTATGAATGCTGGAAATAGCATAACACTTTTGCCTAATACTCATATTATGGCAGAAAGCTATACGGCGAAGATTGTTCCCTGTGATAGAGGCTCTGTAGATAGAATTTCAAATGAAAATAAGGGACATGTTCCCGTAAAAATGGTTTTGGAGCTTGATAAAGAAGCAAGAATAAAGCTGAATAATGATATTAAAATCTATCCAAACCCGGTTTCGGATATTCTTACCATTAGTACAGATACCGGTATTCATTCAATTGAAATATTCGATATATCCGGTAAAAAAATGGGTGTAAGCACCAACGGGAATAAAATTGATGTCAGAAATATACCGGCAGGAAATTACCTTTTATACATACAAACAAAAGGAGGGGTAATTTCTAAACCATTTATCAAAAAATAATAGTATTCCAGAGGCAGATGAAACTCATTTTTCCTCCTGTTAAAAAAATAAGTCAAAAAATAACTTTTAATCATGAAAAAGACAATCATTTTACTTGCTGCTGTTTTCAGTGTAACAGCTAATGCTCAATGGAGCCTAACCGGAAATGCCGGAACAGTTTCCGGAACAAACTTCATAGGAACAACAGACAATCAGTCTTTAGTTTTTAAGACAAATAATGCTGAAAAGGTAAAGATCACTGAAAATGGAAGATTTATATTCTTTAATGTGGCAACACCCGGGCAAGTATGGGATAAAAACCTGTTTTTTGGTGGTGGGGTAGATAACCCGTCAGGATTATACAATACTGTTTTTGGAATGGGAGCTTTAACCCAAAATACGGCAGGATCCGGAAATACAGCTTTAGGAAATAATGCACTTTCTCTTATCACAAGTGGAGATAATAATGTGTCTCTGGGAGCAAACAGTATGAGAAATACTGTATCCGGTAATTTTAATACGGCAGTAGGAATGAATGCTTTAGAGAACTTTCAGTCGGGGCTTGGAAATGTGGGGCTTGGAAATTCAACACTGGGATCAGGAGGCCTGGTAGGAGATTTTAATGTAGCAGTAGGTACCAGTGCTTTAAGATATATCCAGGTCGGAAGCTATAATACAATACTTGGGGGAGACTCATTCAGAGCTTTTGCAAAAGGATCAGGAAACATCAATGTAGGACATTCTAATGCTAAACTCATTACTTCCGGAAACAATAATATTTTTATCGGAAGCTTTATTACCCCTTATAATACAACGGCTCCAGAAAATGAACTGAATATAGGAAACTGGATCGTAGGAAACAACGGAACTATAGGGATAGGACAATTTACTACTCAGCTTCCTGCCGATGGAGTTGCTGCCGATGGACAAAAATATAAACTTTTTGTAAAAGACGGAATCCGGACAGAAAGAGTAAAAGTAGATATTGCCGCTAACAATGGGTGGGCAGACTATGTATTTGAAAAAGATTATAAGCTGATGCCATTGAATGACCTTGCCCGGTTTATCGATAAAAATGGGCATCTTCCAGAAGTTCCTACTACAGAAGAAGCCATGAAAAATGGAATTGAACTGAAAGAAATGAACATTCTTCTGCTTAAAAAAGTAGAAGAGCTGACCCTTCATTTAATTGATCAGAATAAGCAACTGGCGGATCAGAGCAGCCAGCTGAAAAAACAAAATGAAGAGATCGAAAAACTCAAAAACAAAATAAAATAAATAACCAGATAACTTTTAATCATGAAAAAAATAATCATTGTGCTTGTTGCTGTAGCAGGCTTGAATTCTAATGCTCAAGCCCAATCATGGGGCCTTACCGGAAATGCATCAACGATTCCCGGGACAAATTTTATAGGAACATCAGATACTCAACCTCTTGTTGTTAAAACAAATAATATTGAGCGGATGAGAATAAGCCTGGATGGGAGATTTATATTCCACAATATTGCAACCCCAGGGCAGGTATGGGATAAAAACCTGTTTTTCGGGGGTGGAATGGATAATTCGGTCACTACTAATAATGCTGTATTCGGAATGGGAGCACTTACCCAGCTTACAGAAGGTGGTGGCAATACAGCTATTGGAAACAATGCAATATCATTAATGACTAATGGGTTATTCAATGTTGCAGTGGGCTTTAATTCTATGAGAAATAGCGTGGCAGGAAATTCTAATACTGCGGTAGGAATGAATGCACTGGAAAATTTTCAGGGCGGAAATAATAATGTGGGTATAGGTGCGGGTGCCATAGGATCCGGCAACTTTAAAGGAGATTTTAATATAGCGTTGGGATCTAGTGCGCTGAGATATGCCAATGAGGGAAATTATAATGTGATACTTGGAGGAGACTCATACAGGGCTTTTGTTAAAGGAAGTAATAACATAGGAATAGGATATTCTAATGCAGCGCAGATCACTTCAGGGGAGAATAATATTTTTATCGGGACTAAGATTGTTCCTTATAACACCATTTCTCCTAAAAATGAGCTGAATATCGGAAACTGGATCGTAGGAAATAACGGAACTATCGGTATTGGTGGGTTTACGGCTCAGCTTCCTGCTGACGGAATTGCTGCTGATGGTCAGAAATATAAACTTTTTGTGAAAGACGGAATCCGGACAGAAAGAGTAAAAGTAGATATTGCCGCCAATAACGGATGGGCAGATTATGTTTTCGAAAAAGATTACAAGCTGATGTCTTTGAATGATCTGGCTCATTTTATCAATAAAAATGGGCATCTCCCAGAAGTTCCCACTACTGAAGAAGCCGTAAAAAATGGAATTGAACTGAAAGAAATGAACATTCTTCTGCTTAAAAAAGTGGAAGAGCTGACCCTTCATTTAATTGATCAGAACAGCCAGCTGAAAAAACAGAATGAAGAAATCGAAAAGCTTAAAAAGAAAATAAAATAAATAACCAGATAACTTTAATTATGAAAAAAATAATCATTGTACTTGCTGCTGTAGCAGGCTTAAATTCTAATGCCCAATCATGGAACCTTAGCGGGAATGCAGGAACAGCTCCCGGAACCAATTTTATAGGAACTACCGATAGCCAGCCGCTGGTTTTCAAGACTAACAACACAGAGAAAATGAAGATTACTCCTAATGGAAGGTTTATATTTTTTAATGTGACATCACCAGGGATGGTTTGGGATAAAAACCTTTTTTTTGGAGGTGGAACGGATAATGCATCGGGATCATCTAATACCGCTTTTGGAATGGGATCTCTAACCCAAAATACAACAGGTAATGGTAATACAGCGTTGGGAAATAATGCAATGTCATCAATAAGCAGTGGAGATAATAATGTGGCTGTGGGACAGAATAGTATGCGACATACAATAGCCGCTACCATGAATGTTGCAGTAGGCATGAATTCATTAGAATATTTTCAAAAAGGAGTAGGAAATATAGGAATGGGAAACAGTGCGATGGGATCAGGATCTTTATCTGGGGATTATAATATAGGAATAGGCTGGGATGCATTAAGATACTTAGTAGCAGGAAATAATAATACAGTAGTGGGAAGAAGTTCTTTAGTGAGCCTGGCAGGAGGCTCTAATAATATAGCAGTGGGTTCTTCCAATGCCAAAGCTATTCTTTCGGGGGATAACAATATTTTTATCGGAAATTTTATTACCCCCTATGTGTCTTCTCCTAACAATGAGCTGAATATCGGAAACTGGATCGTAGGAAATAACGGAACTATCGGTATTGGCGGATTTACCACTCAGCTGCCTGCTGACGGAGTGGCTCCCGACGGACAAAAATATAAACTTTTTGTAAAAGAAGGAATCCGGACAGAAAGAGTAAAAGTAGATATTGCTGCCGCTAATGGATGGGCAGATTATGTTTTTGAAAAAGATTATAAGCTGATGCCATTAAATGACCTTGCACAGTTTATCAATAAAAATGGCCATTTACCGGAAGTTCCAACTACAGAACAGGCCATTAAAAATGGAATTGAACTGAAAGAAATGAATATTCTTTTGCTGAAAAAAATTGAAGAACTGACATTGTATACTATTGAGCAACAGAAAAGAATTGAAGCTCTGGAAAAAAAGATAAAATAATATAAAACTGATCTATGAAAAAAATATATATAATACTATCATTGATTGTACCACTTTTATCTTTTGCCCAGGGTGAAAATGATAACTGGTATTTTGGAAATAATGCGGCACTCAACTTTTCATCATCCACTCCTGTGGCTTTGAATAACAGTAATATGCAAGCTCTTGAAGGGTGTGGTACCGTAAGTGATGCAAGCGGAAAGCTTCTTTTTTATATGAATGGTCAAAAAATTTGGAACAGGCAGCACCAGGTTATGCCCAATGGTACTTTGATCACGCAGCAAAACGATAGCGCCCAACAGCTTGCTATTGTAAAAAATCCTGCAAATGATAATCAGTACTATGTTTTTACAACAGGGGAAAATGCCGGAGGCTCATATCATATAAGCTATTCAATTGTTGATATGACGTTAGGGAGTATAGGTACTAACGGATCTCCCCTTGGAGATGTGCTGCCCGGGGCTAAAGATATTGCGGTATTGGATAATTTAGGGAATCATTTTGATTCAGAAGCGGTAACTATTATTCCCAATAGTACGGATCAGTCTTTCTGGGTTTTAATTCCAAATGGAACAAAGCTCTACAGTTATAAGCTGGGTAATCAGGGATTTTCTAATGGAGCACCCATTATAAGTAATCTCAATTTTCCTGTAACTTTTGGCATTTATAAATATTTTAGTGTGAGACAGTCTCCAAAGCTGAATAATGGATATTATTCTCATTATATCTGTATTTCTTTTTGGACAGATTCACAAAATCCATATCCACCTCAGAGCTATTACGTGAATAAAGTATATTCATTCAATTCCTCTACCGGACAGCTCACTAATGATTTTTCATTACAGATAAATGGATTGAGAGCCTATGTTCCTGAATTTAATAAAGATGCATCCGTATTATTCCTAGGATATGAAAATATCCATGCCGTTGATCTGGTAAATTCAACATCTTCCAATGTGCTTCATACGGAGATTTATACTGAGACTAACGCACCGCTTCACACAGGTATGACCCTTCAGAGAAATAAATACGGGGATGTGTATGTAAGTAAATCGTTTAGTTCATTTTTAGGTAAGGTGATAAATCCCGATGTATACGGATCCAATATGAGTGTGGATTTCAATGCTGTAAATTTAGGTGGCGGACAAACCCAGTATGGGCTACCTCAATTACTTCCCATGAAAGAAAATTCTGGAGGCTCCCCATGTATAGAGAATCTGCTGCTGACTACCGAGCCTAATGCGTCTTATTACTATGAAATAGGTAAGAATATAACTACTAAGGATAGGTATATTTTAAGCCCTAAACATGATATCATTATGCAGGCAGGAAACAGTATCAACCTTTTGCCGGGAACATCTATGGAAATGGGATCTAAGTATCATGCCTTTATTGCCCCATGTAGAAAACCTGAAATGGTACAAAGAAATGCACAGGTTCAATCTGCTCAGAAGGGAATGTTTTTGGAACTGGATAAAAAGGAAAGGATGCAGCAGAAAAATAATGTTGAATTATTTCCTAACCCGGCTACCGATATTCTGAACATTAGAACCTCTGCAAACATCAGTGAAGCTGAGGTATTTGATATTTCCGGTAAAAAAGTAAATATCGTTGTAAACGGTAATAGAATGGATGTGAAAAGTCTTCCATCCGGATCATATATTATCAGAATCAAAACTGAAACCGGAGTGGTCACGAAACAGTTTATTAAAAAATAAACAGAAGTTTCATATAAAAATAATGGCTGCCCGGATCCGGGCAGCCATTTGTATTGTAATCGGTAAAGATAATACGGTTATTTGAACCTATATCCTACACCAGCTTGTAAAAATCCCACTTTCGTAGGCACATGCTGACTTTTATTGGTTTCTATAAAATCAAAATTATAACGGGCATCTACAAAAAACTGATCATTAATTTTATATTCAGCTCCTAAAAAAGGAAAGAGATTAATTGTTTTTGCTCCGGTATAGTTCTCTTTGGCAGAATCACTGAAAAGACTGCTTGTTTTTACTTTTGTTGAAACATTGATTCCAATGTTCATTCCTACAGAAGCAGAAAGATTAGGAATAAAATAATACTTTGCAGAAATCGGGACCTGAATCTGGTTCATCTGGTATTCAAAATTCATATCTCCCACATTTACTACTTCACTTCCTACTAATTGGGTCCATGGATATGATTCTTTACCACCAAGTTGTGTATAAAGGACTTCAGCCTGTATTGCAAATTTTGAAGACAGGGCCTGCTCTGCTACAGCGCCTATATAGAAATAGGATTTTGAATCTAATTTACTGTCGAAAAATTTCATACTGGATAGCGTATACCCACCTTTTACACCAAAACTCATGTCCGAGCTTTGAGCATATGCAACAGCAGATACAGCAAATAATAATGCAGATAAAATGTTCTTCTTCATTTTTTTGAATTAAATGATTAATGTTTTTATAAAAAAAATAATTCCTCCCAAATGAAGGAATTATTTCTGCAAAAATAATTTAAATATTGTTAACCGAAACTACTTTACTTTAGTCCAGTCTTGATTTTTTCTGAGATCTTCAAAGAAATGATAAACTTTGGACAGTTTTTCACTTCCCCGTTTTCCATAGTCCTGTATATTTTTGGAAGTTCCGTCCGCAAAATTAATCCTTAAATAAGAAGTGGAAAGATCTGTAATATTTTTTTCACCATACTTATCTTTTAGATTTTTCACCTCTAAATCATCCAGCAGCTTGAGTAATGTATTGTAGTCCTCCTCTTTGATGGTTCCTGTAAAAGTTCCTTCCCTGGGATTAGAAAATTCATCCTTTGAAGGCTTTTCACTGAAATTAAAATGTTCAGCTTCAAAAACAGCAGTTCTGTCCGGGTTAATTGTCATTTTAAAAACAGGACAGAAGCCGAAACAAGGAGTGGCTTCATATTCAATTTTAGAATACTTCGGATTTACTTTTTGAGAAGTGCATGAAAATACGAATATCAGGGCACAGAAACTAAGGATATATTTCATAGTTTAAATTTTAAAAACTCT
Organism: Chryseobacterium sp. WG23; assembly: GCF_024586575.1. NCBI lineage: Bacteria > Pseudomonadati > Bacteroidota > Flavobacteriia > Flavobacteriales > Weeksellaceae > Chryseobacterium > Chryseobacterium sp. WG23. The sequence continues at coordinate 141,303 of NZ_JALCZE010000007.1, read as the reverse complement.
CTCAATAATTGTTCCAAAAAGCATTTATTTTTCCGGCTCCAGTGGAATCTTACATCAAACAACAGAATGAAAACTTAATCCCAAAACAAAACCCCGAAAAAATTCCGGGGTATTTATTTTGATGTAATCTACTCTGTAAAAAGTAAGATTGATGAATTAAGATATTCGTTTATCCATGTAATTTCTTCCAGATAGCATCTTTCAGCTCTACCAATCCTTCTCCAGTAACTCCGGAGAAAAATAAAGGCTGTCTGTTCTCAGGAAATTCTGCTGCAATTTCTTTTTTCAGCTCATCATCCAAAAGGTCGGATTTAGAAACAGAAATAATGAAATCTTTATCCAATAGTTCAGGATTATATTCTACAAGCTCATTTTCCAGGATTTTAAACTCCTGGTAATGATCTTCAGAATCTGCAGGAATTAAAAATAAAAGAATTGAATTTCTTTCAATATGTCTCAGGAATCTGTGTCCTAATCCTTTTCCTTCAGCTGCCCCTTCAATAATCCCTGGAATATCAGCCATTACAAATGATTTGTAATTTCTGTAGTCTACAATTCCTAAATTGGGAGTTAACGTAGTAAAAGCATAATTTGCAATTTTAGGCTTTGCTGCAGAAACAGATGCTAAAAGGGTAGATTTTCCGGCATTTGGAAATCCAACCAAACCTACATCTGCCAAAATTTTAAGCTCGAAAACAACATAGCCTTCCTCTCCATCCATTCCAGGTTGAGCATATCTTGGAGTTTGATTGGTGGATGATTTGAAATGCTCGTTTCCTTTTCCACCTTTTCCACCCAGCATCAAAATGATTTCCTGTTTGTCCTCAAGAATTTCCCCGATGATTTCTCCTTCTTCATTTTTAGCGATAGTTCCAATGGGAACATCAATATAAATATCAGAACCGTCAGCTCCGGTAAGCTGGTTTTTTGCTCCATTTTCACCACGATCTGCTTTTATATGACGCGTGTATCGAAGTGGAAGTAAAGTCCATTCCTGTGCATTCCCTCTCATGATGACATGTCCGCCGCGACCTCCGTCACCACCGTCAGGACCTCCTTTAGGGATATATTTTTCACGTCTAAGGTGGGCAGAACCTGCTCCTCCATGTCCGCTTTTACAATGAATCTTTACGTAATCTACAAAGTTTGACATAATTTTTAGGGTTTAGGCCTTAGGGGTTAGGGAACAGATATTTAACGATGCTAAATCCTAATCCCTAATTCTAAATCCTTATTTAATTTTCTCTACCTCAGCAAAAAGCTTTTGTGAAATCTCATCAATTTCTCCTACACCATTTACCTCCACATATTTTCCCTGCTGCTTGTAAAGTTCGGCTACTTCTGCCGTTTTAGAATAATATTCTTTAATTCTGTTTTCGATGATCTCTACATTACTGTCGTCTGATCTACCGCTGGTTTCTCCTCTTTTCAGAAGTCTTTCAACCAAAATTTTATCTTCTACCACCAATGCAAGACAGATATCAATCTTGTCATTCAGCTCTTCCTTAACTATTTTTTCCAAAGCTTCCGTCTGAGCAGTAGTTCTTGGATAACCATCAAAAATAAAACCGCTGGTATCGGAAGGCTTTCTGATTTCATCAATCAGCATATCTGTTGTTACCTGATCCGGAACCAGTTCTCCTTTATCGATGTAAGACTTTGCCAGCTTTCCAAGCTCCGTGTCGTTTTTCATATTGTATCTGAAAAGATCACCTGTTGAAACTTGCTTTAAATTGAATTTCTCGATTAGATTTTGAGCTTGGGTTCCTTTTCCACTTCCTGGAGGGCCGAACAGAACAATGTTTATCATAATTTTGATTCGCTTCCGGCAATTGGCATTTTGCTTCTGGCTACCTGCTTTTTGCTTTTGGCTTTATTTAGTTAATATTTTACTTTTATTTCGATTTAATATTTAAAGCTAAAAGCCAGTAGCTGATAGCTATAGGCATTAATGGTTGATTTGACCGTCTTCCAACTGATACAGATTAGGAAGATTTCTTCCCAGTTCATCATAATCCAGTCCATAACCAAGAACGAATTTATTTGGAATTTCCTTTCCAATATAATCCAATTTGAAATCTTTTTTATAAATCTCAGGTTTCAGTAAGAAACTTGACAGTTTTACAGATTTAGGGCGCTGTGTTTCTTTAAAGTATTTGAAAAGACTTTCCACTGTATTTCCTGTATCCACAATATCTTCAACAAGAATAATGTGACGGTCTCTTACATCTTTAGTCAGTTCCATTTTTTGGTAAACAATCCCTGTAGACTCAGTTCCCACATAAGAACTCATTTGAATGAAAGCAATTTCGCATTCACCTGGGTAATACCTTAATAGATCTGAGAAGAACATGATTACTCCGTTTAAAACGCCAATGAACACAGGAACTTCATCCTTGTAATCTTCATAAATTCTTAACGCTGTCTCTTTTACAATTTCCTGAATCTCGGCGTCCTTCAAATAAGGAACGAAAGTTTTGTCGTGAACTTTAATGCTTTCCATAAAAATTTTTAGTAGTTGGCAAAGTTACGGATTTTTGATTAAAATACTTTCCTGTTTTTATGAGTTTGAGAGTTTTCAAGATTTGAAAGCTATAGAGTTCATATGGTGGACGCAGTGTGTTTAAATGATAACCGATAAAGTTCTTAAGCATATAGCAAGTCCTGGCATTAAGAAAATGAATTTTGTCAAGGTGAAAAAAATAGGCCGTTTAATGTATGGAAGAAAAGCAGATAATAAGTCAGCAGATGATCCTTATCAGTTTATCATGTATAGAATGCATTTTATTTTTGGGTAGAATGGAGTCGCTTTTTTAGGCAGTAAATAAAGAAATAGTAAGAAATTACTATATTTGTCCTTTCAAAACCCAATATACAGACATGTAGGATATAATTTCTTTCAGACTTAATCAGGCAGTAACCAATGAGTTGCTGTTGTTTACCTAATTGTTTTAAGAAAGAAATCATGATTTTACTACAAAATATATCCTTTGGGTTCCCGGGAGGCAACCTGCTATTTAATCATATCAATCTAACGATACCATCTCAAACAAAATCTGCTTTAGTGGGAAGTAATGGTATGGGGAAATCTACCATGCTGAAGCTTATCGCTGATGAATTACAGCCACTAAACGGAAATATAAATATCCATGGAGATATTTTCTATGTTCCGCAACTGTTTGGAAATGGTAATGACCTCACTATTGCAGAATGCCTCAAGATAGATCAAAAGCTATATGCCCTTCAGAAAATTACGGAAGGAGACGTTGATGAAAAATATTTTGAGATCCTGAATGACGACTGGGATCTTGAAGAACGAAGTCGAAATGCTTTACAGTACTGGGGACTTGGGGATTTTGAATTAAACCAAAAGCTTGAAAATTTAAGCGGAGGTCAAAAAACCAAAATTTTCCTTGCCGGAATTCAGATCAATCAGCCGGAGATCATTATACTGGACGAACCTACCAATCATTTGGATCTGGAGGGAAGGAAATTATTGTATGATCTGATTGATAAAACAAACGCCACAGTAATTATTGTAAGCCATGACAGAACATTACTGAATCTGGTGGATACCATTTTTGAGTTAAGCAATCAGGGAATTGCCACGTATGGTGGAAACTATGACTTTTATACCCAGCAAAAAGAAGTTGAGGATGAGGCTTTACATAATGATATTCATGCCCAAGAGCGTGCTTTGAAAAAAGCCAAAGAGAAAGAACGGGAAACCCTGGAGCGGAAACAAAAGCTTGATGCCAGAGGAAAACAGAAGCAGGAAAAGTCCGGTGTTGCCAGGATTATGATGAATACTCTTAGGAACAATGCCGAAAAAAACACATCAAAACTGAAAAATATTCATGCTGAAAAAATCAGTGGTATTTCCGGGAATCTGAGAGATTTACGTTCATCATTAAAGAATTCTGATCAGATGAAAGTAAACTTCAATGACTCCAGCCTGCATTCCGGTAAGATTTTAATGACACTGGAAGAGGTGAATTTCAGCTATGGAGGAGAAAAACTGTGGAAAGAAAATCTAAATCTTGAAATCCGAAGCGGAGAAAGGATCTCTCTTAAAGGTCAGAACGGGTCAGGAAAAACAACCCTGATAAAGCTCTTGCTTGGAAATACAGAACCTTCTGCAGGGAAAATTATAAGAGCAGATTTCAACAGGATATATGTGGATCAGGAATACTCTCTGATTGAAAACGATTTGAGTATTTATGATTTTGTTCAGAAATTCAATGATCAGGCATTGCAGGAGTCCGAGGTGAAAACTTTATTATCCAGATTTTTGTTTGGAAAGGAAACCTGGGATAAAAAATGTGGCGTCTTAAGTGGAGGAGAACGCCTGAGAGTTTTATTATGCGGGCTTTCTGTCAGTAATAAGACTCCGGATATGATTATTCTTGATGAACCTACCAATAATCTGGATCTGCAGAATGTAGAAATTTTAACGAATACCATTAAAGATTATCATGGAACCTTGGTGGTGGTTTCTCACGATGAAGTTTTCCTGAGGGAAATTGGAATGGATAGGGAAGTGGTATTGATTTGATTGTTTTAATTTCTCCCACAGATTTCGAAGATGTGTACGTATTATATAATATGTTTAACCGGTAAAATAGGTAAAGATTTTAATCTAATATTATTCAATAGAACGGGCTTTAGCCCGTTCGTTCATTCGTTTAGGATATGATATTTTAAATTTCTCGCAGATCTCACAGATTTCGCAGATGTTTATGCATTATTTAGATGTATCAATTGGGAAAATAGGTAAGATTTTAATCTAACGTCAAAGAGAATATTCAATAGGAATGGGCTTTAGCCCGTTCGTTCGTTTGTTTAGAATAAGATATTTTAAATTTCTCGCAGATCCCACAGATTTTGCAGATATTTATGCATTATTTAGATGTTATCAATTGGGAAATAGGTAAGATTTTATTCTAATATTATTCAATAGAACGGGCTGAGCCCGTTCGTTTGTTTAGGATATGATATTTTTAATTTCTCGCAGATCCCACAGATTTCGCAGATGTTTATGCATTATTTAGATGTATCAATTGGGAAAATAGGTGAGATTTTATTCTAACGTCAAGAGAATATTCAATAGGAATGGGCTTCAGCCCATTCGTTCGTTCGTTCGTTCGCCTTTTTTTGAAATCCAGTCACAGATAGTATTCAGAACTTCCTCTCTGATTTCCTCATTCAGAATTTCGTGGCGCATCCCGGAATAGATCTCCACACTTACATCCTGGAAACCATCAGTCTTTAAATGATCCACAGTATACATCACTCCTTTGCTAAAATCACCAATAGGATCATCTTGCCCGCTTACAAATAGAAAAGGAAAAGTCTTGGAAATTGAATCAGCCCAGTTTCTTGCGGTAGCTTTTTTGTAAATACTGAATAAAGCATAGAAGGCATTGTTTGTAAACGGAATCCCACAAAGTTTATCCTGTTCAAAATTACGCCTGTTTCTTAGATTAACACTGAGCCAGCTTGTATCTCCAAAATCTTTATCCTTTGTAAACTGCTTATTGTTGACCCTGGTAAAAGTAGAATTCAAAAAAGTACGATGATGTGGAGCTATGGCATTGGCTAAAAATAAGTATCCTTTTAATAGATTGATTCCGGGTAAAGGACCGCCGGTTCCTGTAATGATGGCACCTGAAAACCTACCACTTGCTTTTTGAAGAAGACAGCGGGTAATAAAAGAACCCATAGAATGACCAAGAATAAAATGAGAAACATCAGGATATTGTTCTGCAAGATAACCCGCCATCATTTCTGCATCCGCAACTAACCTTTCATCCGGTTTCTCAAGCTGGAAAAATCCAATCTCTTTTTCATCTTTTACAGATTTCCCATGTCCCAGATGATCATACGTTAACACTGCGATTCCCTCAGAGGCAAAATAGGCTGCGATCTCAGCATATCTTCCGCTGTGTTCCTGCATACCATGAACAATCAACAGAGTAGCTTTTGCTGTTTCCGGAGAAAACAGGGTACAGAAAAGCTGGGAGTCGTTGCTTATTTTTGAAGAAAGAAATGCTGATTTTCGGGATGAAGCCATGTGAATTTATTATAAGGTAATCAAAGATAACCAAATAAGCATGTATTGAAATATGATATAAACTTATTATGGCAAATTGTTGGTCTTCTGTTTTTTTAATCTTTTGAAGACAGTTAATAAAAACCAAACTATATTAGAAGCTGCAAGTAAAACAATTGACCAATATAAGCTGGTGCCGGTCCTGGTTTCATAAGTTCCGGCTTCTTCTCGAAGAATTACTAAGTTATTAGTATTTATCCCTGTGTTGTCTATTCCTCTTTTATAATCTTCAATCTCTTCAATAGACATTCTTTTAAGAAATTTTGTTTTAAACTGATGCTTGTTGAATTGAAGTTGAGAAGAGTCAATAAAGTTATCAATCAACTGTTCTTGTTTATTTTTGTCATCAAAATATCTATTGCTAAATTTTTTGCCAATTAATAAACCAATCCATACTTGATGAGAATCATGAAATGTTTTTTCTTTATGTATAAGCGGGGAAACGTAATAGCATCCTACCCCAATTTCATTTCCTCGGTCTACGCTTGATTTTGATACAGAAAATTTATAATTACTTGTATCAATTTTTGCATTCTTAATGGAATAATACATAGTGGCTGGGTGTATAAAAATTTCTTCAGGATAATTTAAAGATGTTATTTTTCCATTTTTTCTATTTAAATAAAATGTGGAAGCTATAATTGACGCCGTTAATAGAATCCAGGTTATGAATAAAGTAAATGAGTAAAGCTTTTCACTAATGATAAGCTGTTGAAGTTTTTTTCGTAGAATAAACCAAACAATTATAGCTGAAATTGTTATAGGTAACCAATATCCAAAGTATATATCTTCAATTTCTAAGTATTTATATTGAACCCAATAAGCTATTGAAAAAAATATAAAGTAGGTAATTGAAATTATAGAATATGGAAAAATGATTCTATTTAATTTTTCTTTCATGGTTGTTAAAAGTAAATAAAAACTTTATAATTCCATGATTTTCACTTCACCTAAAAATAAAATTCATTCATAATTTGCCCACCCAATTTTTTAAAAGTAATTTTGCACGAATCTAAAAACAAAAGTAAAATATGTCAACTTATGTAGTTGTAGGTCTTCAGTACGGAGATGAAGGCAAAGGAAAAATCACGGATGTTTTATCAGCAAAATCAGATTATGTAGTACGTTTCCAGGGTGGAGACAACGCTGGTCATACGGTTTATGTGGGTGATGAAAAATTCGTTCTACACCTTCTTCCTTCAGGAGTTCTTCAATGCAAAGGGAAATGTATCATTGCGAATGGTGTAGTGGTAAACCCTAAGTCTTTCATTAGAGAAGTTGGTCAGATTGAGAGCAAAGGCTTAAGATCAGATCATATCTTTATCAGCAGAAGAGCACATGTAATTATGCCTTACCACATCCTTTTGGATACTTACCGTGAAGAGGAACACGGAGGAACTCAGATTGGAACTACCAAAAAAGGAATCGGACCTTGCTATGAAGATAAAATTGCAAGAGTAGGAATCAGAATGGTAGACCTTTTAAATCCTGAAATTTTGAGAGATAAAATTGAGAAGAACTTAAAAGTTAAGAACTCTCTTTTTGAAAAATATTACGATAAACCAACTTTAGACGTTGAAGAGATTTACAACGAATATTTGGAAATCGGAAAGCAGCTTCAGGACAGAATCGTTGATACGGAATTGGAATTGAACGAAGCGATCAGAGACGGTAAAAATGTATTGTTTGAAGGAGCTCAGGCGTTAATGCTTGATATCGACTTTGGAACATACCCATACGTTACTTCATCTTCTCCATCTACAGGAGGCGTTTGTACAGGAGCAGGTGTTCCGCCAACTTCACTTCAGAACTTGATCGGTGTAGCGAAAGCATACTGTACAAGAGTAGGAAACGGACCTTTCCCCTCTGAACTGGATAACGAATTAGGAGAGAAAATCAGACAGATTGGTGGTGAATTCGGAGCTACTACAGGAAGACCTAGAAGAACAGGTTGGTTAGATCTTGTTTCTTTAAAGCATGCTTGTATGATTAACGGGATCAATAACCTGGTTATTACGAAATTAGACGTTCTTACAGGAATTGAAAACCTTAAAATCGTTACCCATTATAAAACTGAAGACGGAAAAATCATCGATTATTTCACTTCATCAACAGAGAAGTTGTACAACTACGAACCTATCTACCAGGATTTACCAGGTTGGGGAGAAGATATCACAAAAGCAAGAAGTTATGATGAACTTCCGGACAATGCTCAGAAATACATCGAGTTTATCGAGAAGTATTTAGGAATCAATGTGTATTTGGTTTCTGTAGGTCCTGAACGAAGTCAGAACATTATCAGAAAAGAATTATTCTAATATATTTAGAAAATAAAATAACAAGAGGCCGTCATTGATGGTCTCTTTTTTTTGTTTAAAAAAATCGAAAATATTTGAACGCTGCCGGATACTGTTGTAAAATGAATCGGCCATTACCATAATATTGAATTGAAGAGGGAGCACTAATTCACTGCTCATTTTATTTATGGTGTCTGGTGCTGCATTCAATACAGGGCTTTATTTTTTGCCTTTAAACATTATAAAATATCACCATCATAATCAATTCTCCGGGATTACTATGCACATTAATTCTTCTCCTGATGTTTCTTTCTTAAATAGAATATGTTTTACCGCTGTTTTTAAACAATTACAATATTTGGAAAATGTTAAAATTGAATATTGTCATAATTTTTTTTAAAATTATATTGTTTTGATAATTTTTTGGCAGATATTTTGATATCGTATTAATGCTTATCGATAAGAATTAATGAATTAATAATGATTAACAGTTTAAATAGATTGTGATGAAACAACTGAACCAAAACCAGGAATTTCGCTTCAACGAAGTTCTTTTTGAGCACCGCAATAAAGAATACGGCGCTTATGCATTAAGAAACGAATCAGATAGAATATTAACCAAAGCCCTTTTTGTAGGAGTAAGTCTGCTGGCAGCTGTGTCCATTACCCCGTTTGTAATCTCTGCATTTAATTCAGATACAGTGGTGGCTAGAACAACTGATGATGGAAGAAGAATAATTAAGGTTGTTCAAACTCCAGAGAAAGATCCACCACCTACACAAATTGTAAAACCGGCGACTCCGCCTCCTAGTGTAAAAACTTATGATAACAGATTACCGGAGCCTAAAGCAGTGGTAAGAAATGAAAAAACGGAGGAGCTAGACAAAGTAAATGCAGTAGCAAGTGTACAAACTTCACAGGGAAAAGAAACGGAAACTACATCATATGTTCCGATTGTTCCTCAGGTTATCGGAGGAGGAACCGGACCTTCAATAAAAACAGAGACGGTAGTAGAAAAAACAGATCCTAAAAAAATTGAAACGGAACTGAGTGTAGAAGCTAACTTCCTGGGTGGGATAGATTCATTCCGAAACAAGGTAATGAACAACTTCGACAGCTCAGGATTTGAAGCAGAAGATGTAATGAAAACTACAATTACCTTTATTGTAGAAATGGACGGAACAATATCAGGGGTAAAAGCTAATGGAACCAATGCGGATTTTAACAATGAAGCAATAAGAACAATTAAATCAATTTCTAAAAATGGGAAATGGATTCCTGCAAAAAATAAAAAAGGAGAATCCGTAAGAAGTTATTTCAAATTTCCTATCTCAATGAAGTTTGATTAATCACCATAGAAAACGAATTTTAAATAGTTATCCACAAATATTTTTTTTTGTGGATAATTTTTTTAATCGCTAAAATGCTTATTAACAGTATTTTAACTCAATTTTGATTTTAGCCATTCATCGGGAGCAAAGAAAAAAGTGTATTTTTGAAACTTAAAGTTCTAATAATGGCAAAAATCATAGGTATTGCTAATCAAAAAGGGGGAGTTGGAAAAACAACCACCGCTGTAAACTTAGCAGCAGCATTAGGAGTATTGGAGAAAAAAATATTAATCATCGACGCTGACCCCCAGGCAAATGCAACGTCCGGGCTGGGAGTGGAAGATGTTCAGTATTCTACCTACAATCTACTGGAGCATAGTGCAGATACAAGAGCCTGTATCAAAAGAACAGCAACTCCGAATCTGGATATTGTTCCGTCACATATTGACCTGGTAGCAGCAGAAATTGAATTGGTAGACAAAGTAGATCGTGAGTATATGCTGAAAAAAGCATTGGCAAGTGTGAGAGATGATTATGACTACATTATCATCGATTGTGCACCAAGTTTAGGGCTCATCACCGTGAATGCCCTTACCGCTGCAGATTCAGTGATTATTCCTATCCAGTGTGAGTATTTTGCATTAGAAGGATTGGGAAAACTTCTGAATACCGTTAAAAACGTTCAGAAGATCCACAATAAAGATCTTGATATAGAAGGTCTTCTTCTGACAATGTATGACAGCAGATTGAGATTATCAAACCAGGTTGTGGAAGAAGTGAACTTACACTTCCCGGAAATGGTTTTTGAAACCATTATCAGCAGAAATGTACGATTGAGTGAAGCTCCAAGTTTTGGAGAAAGTATCCTTAATTATGATGCTGAAAGTAAAGGAGCCGTTCAGTACATTCAGTTGGCTGAAGAAGTTCTTTTGAGAAACGAAAATTTAATAAAAAATTAAATTAATAATAAATGGACCCTAAGTAATGCTGGTCATCACTTATCAAACATCATTTATCAATTATATCTATGAAGGACAAGAAAAGAGCTATGGGACGTGGTTTAGGAGCCATTTTAAGTGCTGAATCCAAAGCGAGTGTCAATTCTGCTACGGATGAAGGAGCAGATAAGTTTGTTGGAAATATTGTAGAAGTAGCACTTGAGGATATTTACCCAAACCCGACACAGCCAAGAACTTATTTTGATGAAAAAGCATTAAATGAACTGGCCCAGTCTATCAAAAATTTAGGCGTAATTCAACCGGTTACCTTAAGAAAAGATGGCGAAAAGTTTGAGATCATATCCGGGGAAAGACGTTACAGAGCAACTAAAATTGCCGGGTTAACAACTATTCCTGCATATATCCGTTTAGTTAATGACCAGGAGCTTCTTGAGATGGCTCTTGTTGAAAATATCCAGAGAGAAGACCTTGATGCCATAGAAATAGCCTTAACTTATCAAAGGCTTTTAGAAGAAATTGGCCTTACTCAGGAAAATCTTAGCCAGAGAATTGGAAAGGACAGAAGTACCATTACCAATTCCATCAGATTGCTGAGGCTGAATCCGGATATTCAGAATGCCATCAGAAGTGGTGAAATTTCTGCAGGACATGGGAGAGCGATCATCAGTCTTGAAAATGAAGAAAATCAGCAGATCCTGTTTGATTTGATCATCAAAGAAAAATTAAATGTCCGTCAGGCTGAGCAGGCTGCAACAGCATTGAAGAATCCAAAATCTCCGGCAGCGAAAAAAGTAACTGCAGAGCTTTCCAATAATTATAAAAGAGCCCAGAAGACCATTGCTGATATCCTTGATGTAAAAGTAGAAATCAAAGCTTCTGGAAACGGTAAAAAAGGTAAAATTGTTCTGGACTTCAAAAATGAAGAAGAATTGGAATATATTTTGTCCCATATTAAATAATGAAGAAAATATTTTTCACATTTTTCCTGAATCTTACGGTGCTGGCTTATTCACAAGTCGGCCCTATTGATACTGTTCGGTTACAAAGTCCTCCAAAAGCCGAAATACCCCCTGTTGTAAAACCTGGGAAAACTGAAGCTAAGATCATTGAGGATCTGGAGAAAGCCAATGGACCAACCAAAAAGACACTGAAATTGAACCCTACCAGAGCCGGATTGTATTCAGCCGTGTTCCCGGGGCTAGGCCAGTACTACAATAAAAAATACTGGAAAATTCCAATTGTATGGGGAGCAGTAGGAGCCGGAGTAGGTATTGCCGTATGGAATGACAACCAGTATAAAAAATACCGTGAGTATTATATTGCTAAGCTCAACGGGACGCCTAACGAATTTGTAGATACCCATCCGTGGCTGGATAAAAAGGCCTTGGGAAATGTTCAGGACAGAGCAAAAAGACAAAGGGATTATGCTATTGCTATTACAGGACTAATTTATATCCTTAATATTGTAGATGCCGTAGTAGATGCCCATCTTTATGAAAGCAGACATGACCCGGATTTATCCTTTAAACCGGCTGTTATTCAGGATCAGTATGGTTATGATCAGCCGAAAACAGGATTGAGTTTAAGCTACAGATTTTAACACAAAAAAAGTACACCATAAAGCTGATATATGGCATTATGGTAAAATTATAAAACAAAAATAACAGTATGAGAATAGCATTAGTTGGCTATGGCAAAATGGGGAAGATCATTGATGAGATCGCACAAAAAAGAGGTCATGAAGTAGTGGCCCGCCTTAAGGAAACTCCAACTGCTGAAAATCTTAATCATCCTGATGTTGTCATTGAGTTTTCCCTTCCGGAAGTTGCTTTTGATAACATTAAAGCCTGTCTTGAAAATAGAATTCCTGTCATCTGCGGAACGACAGGATGGCTGGAGAAAAAAGAGGAAATAGAAAAATTAGCTGTTGAAAACGGAACAGCATTCTTATACGGTTCAAACTTTAGCTTAGGAGTAAACTTATTCTTTGCTTTAAACGAAAAGCTTGCCGATCTCATGAAAAACGTTGATGAATACTCTTGTCAGCTTGAGGAAATTCATCATATCCATAAAAAAGATGCACCCAGCGGAACGGCTATTTCCATTGCAGAAGGTATTATTAAAAACAACCCGAAATTTGAAGCATGGAAACTGGAAGAAACTCAGGGAGACCAGCTTGGGATTTTTGCGGTACGTGAAGATGAAGTGCCGGGAACCCATAGTGTGTTTTACAGAAGTGAAGTAGATGAAATTGAGATTAAGCATACGGCTTTTAACAGAAACGGATTTGCATTAGGCGCAGTAGTAGCTGCAGAGTGGATTAAAGACAAGAAAGGGAATTTTGCAATGAAAGACGTTTTAGGGCTTTAATTTGTAACAAATTCTTTAAATTGCGACAAATAACAGAAATGATGAATAGTGAATTGTAAATAGCGGAAAAGCTGTGATCATTTATTACTCATCATTTTATCATTTATATTATCAGAATAGGCAAAAAAATTTATGAATTATTTTTTAACTTATACAGTATATGTTCTCATTTTATCCATATTAATGGGGATTTCAACATGGAAGCTGTTTAAAAAAATGGGGTACAGCCCTTTATTAGCATTTATACCCTTCTATAATTATTTCATTATTCTTAAAGAAACAAAACATCCGAAATGGTGGGCAATTTTGTCTTATATGCCAATTGTAGGCCCTATTATGATGTCTGTTTTTCATCTTTACTTAATGAAGAAGTTCGGGAAAACTCTTTTCAAGGACCAGATCCTTACAGTGATCCTGCCGTTTATCTATATGGCTACGGTAAACTATTCTAAAGATACAGAACTTGAAGACGAAAATGCCAATGACCTGTTTCTTACAGACGAAGAAAAAAGCGATAAAAAGAAAGATACATTTTTGGGATCTATTACTTTTGCCGTGGTTTTTGCAACCATCATCCACGTTTTTGTAACCCAGCCTTTCGGAATTCCTACAGGCTCGATGGAAAGAACACTATTGGTAGGTGACTTCCTTTTCGTAAATAAATGGAGCTATGGATACAGGCTTCCAATGCGTCCTTTAGCAATACCTTTCCTTCAGGGAACCATTACAGATACAGGACAAAAAGGAAATCCAAAGGATGATCCAAAATCTTATGTAGACGGGGTAAAATTACCTTATACAAGAATTCTGCAGTTTAATAAGCCACAAAAAAATGATGTAGTTGTATTCAACTATCCCCGTGACTCTGTGCATACTGCAATAGACAGAAAAGACCCTTATGTAAAGAGATGTGTGGCTACAGCAGGAGATACTTTCGAAATGAGAGCCGGAAGGCTTTTTGTCAATGGCAAACCTGAAACTATTTTAGGAGACCAGGAAATACAGCACAGATATATCGTAACCACTGGAAGCCAATTGGACATTCCGGCTTTATATAAGGCGTATGGTTTCTTGCCGGTTCAGGAATTACAGCAGAATAACGGAGGATACCTTTATGCTTTCCAGGGACTGACAGATAAAACGGCTAAAGAAATCAAAGAACTTCCTCAGGTAATTGATATGAAGGAAGATGTTTCTGCAAAAGGAGAAGCCGCAGTATATTATAAGGATGAACTTAAAACAAAAATTGATACTACACAGTCTATTTTTCCTATCAACAAACCATGGAATGCCGACTGGTATGGGCCGGTAAGAATTCCTAAAAAAGGAGATGTAGTAGCGATCAATAACGAGACACTTCCTATGTTCCAATGGATCATTTCAGAATATGAACACAACAGCTTGGAAAAAAAGAACGGAAAGATCTTTATCAACGGAAAAGAAACCAATCAATATACCATCCAGCAGGATTACTATATGATGGTAGGAGATAACAGAGATGCTTCGCTAGATGCAAGATTCTTTGGATTCGTTCCGGAAGAAAATATTGTCGGAAAACCAATGTTTACATGGATGAGCCTTCAGGGAGCTTTCTCAGACAGCAGCTCTACGTATCAGGCACCTTTCAAGGTTCGTTGGGATAGAATGTTTAAAGCAACCAATACCGGAGAAGCTAATAAAACTTCATACTGGTGGATTGCAGCAATGATTTTAATATTATTCTTCGGGTGGGAATATTTCGTGAAATTATTCAGAAAGAACAAAACTGAAGACGAGTTATAAATAAAATTAAGCTTAAAATAGAATGAAGTATTTGAAAAAATACTTCATTTTTGCATTATGAATATGAAGAATGTTTTATTGCCGGTATTTTATCTGCCGCCGGTGTCATGGTTTTCAGTGTTTTTAGATGCTGAAAATGAAGTTGTATTTGAACAGTTTGAAAATTTTCCAAAGCAGACGTATAGAAACAGAGCCAATATTTATGGGGCTAATGGGAAACTGTCACTGATTATCCCGATGAACCATAATGGGAAAAGAGAAATGAAAGATATGGAGATCTCCTACAGGGAAGACTTTAGAAATCTTCACTGGAAGTCCATCAAGACTGCGTATCAAAGTTCCCCCTATTTTGAATACTATGAAGATAAACTGAGAAAAATATTTGATCTGAAAGAAAAGTTCCTTCTCGATTTTAACCTTAAGGGGTTAGAGGTGATCCAAGAGATACTTAAAACAGAAAAGGCACACTCTTTGAATGAAGAATATATCAAAAATCCTGAAAGCATTAATTTCAGAGAAAAGTTCTCGGCAAAACATCCTTCCGAATTTGAAATGGAAGAATATTACCAGACATTCTCAGATAAATTCGGGTTTTTGAAAGATTTATCCGTCCTGGATCTTATTTGTAACAAAGGGCCGGAATCTCTTACTTATTTAAAGAGTATTAAACAATCGTATTAATGCAAATTGCCGGAAAGGTAAATGAAGATGACGGTTGTATGACTTTAGAAAAAATAAATATCAACATATGAAAAAGGTATTATTAGCTGCTGTTTTTTTAGCAGGTTTTAGTTTCTCTTATGCACAGGAGTCTAGCGCTAAAAGTATTGATCCGAAAGAGGATAAAGATTTGATGACATGGTATCATAAAGATTTTTCCACTTCAAAAGTATATGGTGTGAACACGGCGAACGCCTATAAATATTTAGAGTCTAAAGGTTTAAAACCTAAAACTGTTGTAGTAGGGGTTTTAGACAGTGGCGTACAGGTTGATCACCCTGGATTGGTGAAAAACCTATGGTCAAACCCTAATGAAGTTCCTGGTAACGGAAAAGATGATGACGGCAACGGATATATTGATGATGTACACGGATGGAACTTTATCGGTGGCAAAAATGGTGATGTAGATATTGATAATATGGAAGTAACAAGAGTTGTTGCTAAATATAAGCCGCTTTTTGAAGGGGATGATTCTACAAAAAATAAAGCCAATCAGGCTAAAATGCCGGAAGACTTTGCTATGTATATGAAAGCTAAAGAGCTTTTCACTAAAAAAAGCATAGAGGCAAAACAGAATTTCCAGACGTATTCCATGATTAATGAGCTGATCCCGAATATGGTAAAACTACTTGGGGGGAAAGCCGTGACAGCAGAAACTATTTCAGCGATCAAAGCACCTACTGAACAAAAAGATGCTATCGCATTTCAGGTGCTGGGCCAGGTATCTCAAAGCCCTGAGTTCAAAGGGAAATCTTCTGCAGAATTTGAGAAGCTGATCAAAGAACAGATGAAAGAAGCTATTGATTATTACGCTCCACAATCCAAGCAGTATGATCTCAGCTATGATACAAGAAAAGAAATCGTAGGAGATAACTATGACGACTATTCACAAAAAAACTATGGTAACAACCATTATGAGGGACCTGATGCAGAGCATGGAACTCACGTAGCCGGAATTATTGCCGGTCTTCCACAAGGGAATGTCATTCAGTATGGTGTAGCTTCCAAGGTAGCAAAGATTATGTCTGTAAGAACAGTTCCTAATGGAGATGAAAGAGATAAAGACGTTGCCAATGCCATCAAATATGCTGTAGATAACGGGGCTAAAGTTCTGAATATGAGCTTTGGAAAACCTGTTTCTCCGGGTAAAAATGTAGTCTGGGATGCTTTTAAATATGCTGAAGACAAAGGCGTACTCTTGGTAAAAGCTGCCGGTAACGAAAATGAAGATGTAGCAGAACACCTGGCATTTCCTACCAATTTTAAAAATGTTGCTGATGAAAAACCATTCGTAAGCAATGTTCTTGTGGTGGGAGCGAGTACCAATAAGAATAATGCATTGAGAGCAAGTTTCTCAAACTATAATAAAAAAATGGTCAATGTTTTTGCTCCGGGAGAAGAAATCTATTCTACCGTTCCTAAAAACGAATATAAGTATCTTCAGGGAACTTCTATGGCTTCACCTGTTGTAGCGGGAGCTGCAGCCATTTTATTGGCGTATATGCCGGATCTTAAACCTTACCAGGTTATAGAATCACTTGTGAAAAGCAGCAACCCCAATACAGAAAACGGATTTACTGATTATTCTCAGGCAGGAGGTGTTATTGATGTGACAAAAGCTGCAGAATATGCTTACACCAACTTTTATAACGGTAAATCATCAACTAAAACTAAGCCTTCGAAATCCGTAAAAAAGACTGTTAAAAAATAGTTTATCTACCTGTATTTAAGGCTAAACCATAAAAGGTCCGAAATTTTCGGACTTTTTTTATTTTTTATTTTCAATTTTGGCACGGTTTTTTGTAACTTTATACTAACAAAATAATAAACAACAAAATGAAAAAGTTACTACTTGCAGGGATGTTAGGAACATCCATTTTTGCAGTGTCTTGTTCCTCAGTGAATAAAGCGGCTACAGCCCAGGATCAAAAAGGAGATTTCCTTAAGATGAAAGGAGATTGGCAGATTGTTAGCGTAAATTACGATAAAGGATTTAAAATTAAGCCTTTCGACGAAGGAGCAGATGCTCAGTGTTTTGTAGGAAGTCATTGGAGACTGATTCCTAATAACTGGACAGGAGCTTATACCTTAAACGGTGGTGGAAATTGTCCGGCTATTACACAACCTATCAAGTTTGAAGTGAAAAATGGTAACACATTTATGTTTAAAAAAATTGCCGCAGGTACTAAAGCAAAACAAAATACAGCAGGATATACGCTGACATTAGTGAGCCAGACTACGGATCAGTTTTCTCTTGAACAGGATGTTCCGTTTGATGGAGAAAATGTGAAAGTTGTTTACAACTTCGAAAGAGCTGGAATGAAATAATTTATCAACATACAAGATCAAAAAAAATGAAATTTAATAAAACATACGTAGGAGCCCTTTTTTTATCATCAGCTTTGTTATTAACAAGTTGTGAAGCGGTTCAGAATTCAAACCACCAACAGAGAGGTACAGCAGTAGGTGTTGCATCAGGAGCTGTATTGGGAGGTATCTTAGGTAACAATGTAGGTAAAGGAGGTAATGGAGCTATTGGTGCTGTATTAGGTGGTATTATCGGTGGAGTTGCAGGTAACGTTATCGGTAACAAAATGGATAAGCAGGCTAAAGATATTAAAGAAACTTTACCGGGAGCTCAGGTTGAAAGAGTAGGGGATGGTATTAAGGTAACGATGAATGAAAGTATTGTAAACTTTGCTTTCGACTCTTCAAATCTTACTTCTGTAGCACAAACCAACCTGGATAAGCTAGCTAAGGTATTGGCTGATAACCCGGATACGAATATCAATATCTACGGACATACAGACAGCGTAGGTAAAGATGCTTACAACGTGGCGCTTTCTCAAAGAAGAGCAGATGCTGTAAAAGCTTATTTATCTGGAAAAGGAATAGCAAATAGCAGAATGTTCACAAAAGGTGAAGGTAAAAATATGCCGGTTGCCAGCAATGATACTGATGAAGGAAGAGCTAAAAACAGAAGAGTGGAATTTGCCATTACTGCCAATGAAAAAATGATTAATGATGCCAAACAAGGGCAATAATTAATTTAACATATAAATATTTTCGTAAAAGACCGCCCCGGCGGTTTTTTTTGTATTTTTATGCTGTCAATTTTGAATTTGCTATTTTTGTATTTGAAACAACATAAATGAAGAAATATCTTAAACTGCTCCGTGTGGAGCAATGGGTGAAAAACCTTTTTGTATTTGTCCCTCTGTTTTTCTCAGGTAATATTACCAATATAGACTTACTTTCTAAAAGTATCTTTGCCTTTGTTATTTTCTCATTAGCAGCCAGCGTTGTTTATATTCTGAATGATTATAATGACATTGAAGCAGACAGAAAGCATCCTGAAAAAAGGAGAAGACCCCTGGCGAGTGGAGCGATCTCAAAATCAAAAGCAATAGGAATTCTTCTAGGGCTGGTGATCACAGATATTGCCCTTGTATTTCTTGCGCAGTTTTATTTCCATGAAAATTTATGGAAATTTGGAGCCATCATAAGCTTTTATGTGGTGATGAACCTTGCGTATACATTCAGGCTGAAACATGTTCCTATCATTGATATTTTTATTATTGCGATAGGATTTGTACTGCGGGTTTTGGCTGGTGGTTATATTACAGGAATCAGCATTTCACAATGGGCTATTCTGTTAACATTTGTACTGGCATTGGTATTAGCCATCGGAAAGAGAAGAGGAGAGCTTATCAATGCTCAGGTTTCCGGAAAGACAAGAAAGGCACTGGATGGATATAATGTACAGTTTGCAGATATTGCACTGTCTATTTCCATAACATTGGCCATTGTTTGTTATCTGATGTTTACCCTTTCACCGGAAGTGCAGGCAAGATTTCATGAAAGAGTATTTTATACGGTCATTTTTGTCGTATTTGCTCTGTTGAGATATCTTCAGCAAACCCTGGTGTACAACAGAACAGAATCTCCTACCAAGATTGTCTATAGAGACCGTTATATACAGGTAACCCTATTACTTTGGGTTGCTGCATTTTTAATTCAAATTTACTTTAAGAAATGAAGCCGAATTTCACACAGAAGGTTACCAACTGGGGGAATTTCCCGGTAGTGGAAAAAGAGATGAGATCTGAGGACAGCTTCAAAAAAATAAAAGAGTTTGTTCTTGATCATAATGAGGTTATTGCAAGAGGTAACGGAAGATGCTATGGAGATGCCTCATTGGGAGAAACTATATTTTCTACTAAAAAATTAAATAAATTCATCAGTTTTGACCGTTTAAACGGCGTGATAGAATGCGAATCCGGGGTGTTGCTTTCAGATGTACTTGAAATAGCGGTGCCACAGGGATACTTTCTCTATGTGACACCCGGAACAAAATTTATCTCGGTAGGCGGAGCCATCGCTTCCGATGTTCATGGTAAAAATCATCATGCAGAAGGCTGCTTTTCAGAATATGTGATAGAGTTTAAACTGATGACTGAAAACGGAGAGATTATTACCTGCTCCAGAGAAGAGAATTCAGAGAAATTTTGGGCAACGATTGGCGGAATGGGTCTTACCGGAATTATTCTCACCGCAAAATTTAAGCTTAAAAATATAGAATCCGCTTACATTCGTCAGGAAAGTATTAAAGCAGATAATCTGGATGAAATTTTCAGACTGTTTGATGAAAGTGAAAACTGGACGTATACGGTAGCGTGGATAGACTGTCTTCAAAAAGGGAAAAATATCGGCAGAAGTATTCTCATGAGAGGGGAGCATGCTTTTCAGCACGAACTTCCCCAAAACTTAGCGAAAACACCTCTTAGATTAAAGAAAAAACTACAGCCTACTGTTCCTTTTTATTTTCCGGGATTTGTGCTGAATGCCCTGACAGTAAAAATCTTCAATTGGTTATATTATAAAAAACAATCCAGGAAGGAAGTCAAAAGTTTTATTGATTATGAAACATTCTTTTATCCGTTAGATGCCATTAATGACTGGAATAAAATCTATGGGAAATCCGGTTTCATACAATATCAGATGGTCATTCCTAAGCAAGCCGGAAAAGAAGGGATGAAAAAAATCCTTGAAACGATTGCTAAAAGTGGCAACGGGTCATTCCTGGCTGTACTAAAGCTTTTTGGAAAAAATAATCCGCAGGCTTATAATTCATTTCCTGTAGAAGGGTATACACTGGCTCTGGATTTTAAAGTAAATTCAAAACTTAAAAAGCTGGTAGATCAGCTGGACAGCATCGTTCAGGAGTTTGGGGGAAGAATTTATCTTACCAAAGACAGTATGAGCAGATCATCACTGACCAACTACCTGAAAAATATTAGAAACTCTAAATTTGTGTCTTTACAGCACAAAAGAATCTTAAATAACAACTCATAATGATAGTTCTGGGAAGTACATCTGAGGTGGCACAGGCTTTTGTGGAAAAAGCACTTCAGGAAGGCGAAAAGTTTGAAAAAATCTATCTTTTTACCTCAAATAAAGAAACTACAGAAAGATTTGCAAGACATTTAGATGTCAAGTTTCTGCAACAGTCTGAAGTTGTTGAGCTGGATCTTATGAAAGAAATTGATTACAATAGATTTGATAATATCAATTCAAATGTATTATTTTGTGCCGTGGGATATTTGGGAGAAGGAACAGAAGAAGGGCTTTATGATAACAAAAATACTGAGCGTATTATCGGGATCAATTATTCAAAGCTTATTCCTGTGATGAACTATTTTGCTCATAAATTTGAAAACAGGAGATCGGGAACGATTATCGGGCTTTCATCAGTAGCCGGAGACCGGGGAAGACAGAGTAATTTTATCTATGGAAGTGCAAAAGCTGCTTTTACAGCTTATTTAAGCGGTCTGAGGAATTTCCTTTTTGATAAAAAAGTACATGTTCTGACAGTAAAACCTGGATTTATGGCTACCAAAATGACAGAAGGCCTTCCTTTAAATCCTAAGCTGACGGCAAGCCCCAAACAAGCTGCTGCCTGTATTTATAAAGCCTTCAAAAAGCAGAATAATGTGGCATATGTTTTGCCGATCTGGAGTATTATGATGATGATTATCAGGAATATCCCTGAATTTATATTTAAAAAATTAAAGCTTTAAAAAAATGAAAAAATTGTATTGTTTTGATTTTGACGGAACGCTGACGTATAAAGATACCATGTTTATGTATCTGAAGTTTTACGATTCTACAAAGTACAGAATACAATTTTTAAAGCATGTTCCTCTTTTTATTTTACTGAAGCTAAAACTTGCTGAAACCGAAAAGGTGAAAAAAAGTTTTATAGGATCTATTCTGAAAGGACAGACCCAGGAAAAAATAGAAATGAAGTCTAAACAGTTTTTTGAACACCATTATCCTCAGATTGTCAGGGAAAATGCACTCGACTTTATAAAAAATATCGATAGGAATAATATACAGAGTTTATTGGTTACTGCTTCTTTGGATATCTGGGTAAAACCTTTTGCCGAAGAATTAAAAATGCAGCTTGTTTCTACGCGGGCAGAGTTTAAAAACGGGGTTTTCACAGGAAATTTTATAGGTAAAAACTGCAACGGAAAAGAAAAACTGGTAAGAATAAAAGAAGAAATAAACGATTCCAGATACGATAAAATTATTGCATTTGGTGATACTTCCGGAGATCGGCCAATGTTGAAATGGGCAAATGAGGGACATTACCAATTTTTTCATTAATTTTGGATGATAAAAGTATAAAAAATGAAAAGGCTGTTAACTGTATTTGCTGCAATGCTCATGAGCTGTACAAATACACCATCCCAAAAGGCTTCAGGTATGCAGAAAAGCGTAGAAATTCTTGTTTCTGAGTCTCAGGGAGGCGCAGACCAGGCTGGTTTCAGAATTATTAAAGACGAAAAAGATTTCCAGAACAGCATCAGACAAAGCTTTGGTGTTATAGATATGGAAAAAGAACCGGCTATTGATTACCCGAAATTTCCAAAAAATAAGAAAGTTGTTCTCTATAACCTGGGAAGTTTCAGGTCAGGAAGTCACAGAATTACAGAGATTAAAACGGTGTATGTAAGCAATAACATCCTGTATGTGGAAGTTCCTGCCGGAGAACCTTCCGGGGGAATGGAAATTCAGGTGATTTCTAATCCGTGGTTTGTTTTTGCAGTTCCTTCAGATTACCAATTTAACTCCGTAGAATTAAAATATTCAAAATAATAATGGATAAAATATATTTAGATAATGCCGCCACTACTCCTCTTGCAGAAGAAGTAATAGACGCAATGGTTGGTACGATGAAGATGAATTTCGGAAATCCATCTTCCACTCACAGCTTTGGCCAGGAAGCAAAAATACTTATTGAAAATGTAAGAAGACAGGTTGCAGACTATCTTCATGTAAGTCCTGCTGAAATCATTTTCACTTCATGTGGAACGGAATCAAACAATATGATCATTAAATCCAGCGTAGAACACCTTGGAGTAGAAAGGATCATCAGTTCTCCTTTGGAACACAAATGTGTTTCTGAAAGTATTCTGGATATGAAAAGCAGAAAGGGAGTAGAGGTAAGCTATATCCGTCCTAATGAAAAAGGAGATATTGACCTTTCTAAATTAGAGGAATTATTAAAATCCTCAGATAAAAAAACGTTGGTAAGCTTAATGCATGCCAACAACGAAATAGGAAATATCATCAACCTTAAAAAGGTGGCGCAGCTATGCAAAGAATATCATGCACTGTTCCATTCAGATACGGTACAGACAATGGCTCATATGAACCTTGATCTTTCTGATATTCCTGTAGACTTTGCTTCATGCAGTGCCCATAAGTTTCATGGGCCTAAAGGTTCAGGTTTTGCGTTTATCAGAAAAGCAACAGGGCTAAAAGGAATCATTACCGGAGGACCTCAGGAAAGAAGCCTTAGGGCAGGGACAGAAAATGTTTGTGGTATTGTAGGCCTTGGTAAAGCGTTAGAGCTTTCTCTGAATCATATGGAAGAATATACAAACCATATGCAGGAAATTAAAGACTATGCTATAGAAAGACTTTCTGCAGAAATAGAGAGGATTAAATTTAACGGAAGAAGTGCTGAAAAAGAAAACAGCCTTTACACGGTATTAAGTGCATTATTACCTTATAAGAACCCATTGATAGGTCTTCAGCTGGATATGAAGGGAATTGCCATTTCTCAGGGTAGTGCGTGCTCTTCCGGAGCCTCCAAGCCATCAATGGTCATGATGATGGTGCTTTCTGAAGATGAAATGGATCATTGTACACCATTACGTATTTCTTTCAGCCATATGACAACAAAAGCAGAGATTGAAGCTTTAGTAACAGCCTTAAAGGAAATTTCAAGTGACTACGCTATAGAAAAAACTAATGTTGAGCATAGATAGTCTTATGATGTAAAAATCGTAATTTTGAACATTCAATAGAAGAATTGAACGAGAATATAATATTAATTAAAATAAAAGAAACAAAATGGCTTTAGAAATTACGGACAGCTCATTTCAGGATACGGTTTTAAAATCTGATAAACCGGTATTAGTAGACTTCTGGGCAGTATGGTGCGGACCATGCAGAACTTTGGGACCAATCATCGAAGAAGTGGCTTCAGATTTTGAAGGAAAAGCAGTAGTAGGGAAAGTGGATGTAGACAACAACCAAGAGATTTCAATGCAGTATGGAATCAGAAATATCCCTACAGTTCTTATTTTTAAGAACGGTGAAGTAGTAGATAAATTAGTAGGTGTTACTCCAAAAGAGGTAATCGCTGAGAAATTAAGCGCACACTTATAAAAAAATAAGTTTGATAATGAATGCCTTCCAGTATTGGAAGGTATTTTTTTTAAAATAATTTGCAGTTAACAAAAAAAGGTGTAATTTTGCAACCACGAAAAAGAAACGACGTTCTTACACAAAAATGATCCGGTAGTTCAGCTGGTTAGAATGCCGCCCTGTCACGGCGGAGGTCGCGGGTTCGAATCCCGTCCGGATCGCAAAAGTTTATCAATTACTTTAAAAAAAAAATTGATCCGGTAGTTCAGCTGGTTAGAATGCCGCCCTGTCACGGCGGAGGTCGCGGGTTCGAATCCCGTCCGGATCGCGAAGTTTTATCAATTTCTTTAAAAAATTGATCCGGTAGTTCAGCTGGTTAGAATGCCGCCCTGTCACGGCGGAGGTCGCGGGTTCGAATCCCGTCCGGATCGCGAAGTTTTATCAATTTCTTTAAAAAAAAATTGATCCGGTAGTTCAGCTGGTTAGAATGCCGCCCTGTCACGGCGGAGGTCGCGGGTTCGAATCCCGTCCGGATCGCAATTACAATCAATGTAATATGAAAACTGTGAAATCTAGATTTCACAGTTTTTTTGTTTTTTAGGACTATCTGTTCTAAGGCTTAGAAAATACTTTTAATAAATTCGTTCAAGAAAACTCCTTTGGGGTCTATGTTGTTTCGTAGTTCCCGGAAATCATTTATTCCTGGAAACCTTTCTTCTAATTCTGATTTTGACAGATCTGAAAGTTTTCCCCAATTAGGAGAGGCATTATATTTTTTCATAACATCAAAAAATAACTGCATAGACGGGTGTATTTTTTTCTCACGGTATTCACGCACGCACATACCAATATAAAAAGTATCTTTTTGGTAGGAGGGGCTGAGCCATGATTCTTCGGCAGCAGTGTAACGAAGGTCTACGGGGAAATGAACCTTGTGTTCAGTATGTTCCAAAGTATCTCTGAATTCTTTTAATGCCTTTTTGTGAATGCCGTCAAGTATCGGTAGTCCATATTCTGAAACTACCATTGGTATTGTTTCATCATGTACCAATATTTCAAAACTATTTCCAATCTTTGTGCGTGGCGTGAAGAAATAATCAAGACAGTAGGCATTGATTTCCGGGATCAGGGAAGGGTCCGCATTACTCTTTATGAATAGGGGAGTGGTTAAGGTATCAATTTGGAGATCTCTGTCTTTTTGTTCCAGGGTATAGTTTTCCCATTTGCTTTTTTCGCTGTATTGTTCTTTTTCTACCCGCTCTGCTCTGAACAGATATACTTTATCTGTGTGTGGAAACCACCATGCCTTAAAATATTCATAGCGTTTGGCATAATCATCCATAGACTCAAGGAATTCATCAAATTCAATAACAGACTCTTCTGATTTCAGATAGAATAGTGGTTCACATTTTAATGTTATTTCTGTAACTATTCCAAGTGAACCCAGCGATAAGGACGCGGCTTCCAATATATTTAGGTTTTTGTTCCCGATCTTCAATATTGTTTCTTTATTTATTTCCAAAAGATCTCCTGATGCTGTTATCATGCGTAATCTTTCAATCTGCGCCGAAAGGCTTCGGTGTTTTAAGCCACTGCCATGCGTACCTGTTGCTAATGCACCGGCAACTGTCTGTTTATTAATAACTCCAAAATTGGGAAAGGATAATGTGTTTGCTTTTAAAATAGTATACAGTTCATGCAGATACATTCCACCTTGGCAGGTAACAGAGTCTTTTCCCACCGAAATTAGTTTCCGGTAGTTTTTTAAAGAAACCAGAATCTCATTACTGATAGCAATGGGAGAAAAGGAATGTCCTGAACCGATTACACGAATCTTTTTTTTGTTTTTTTCTGCGAAACAGACTATTTCTATGATCTGTTCTTCAATTTCCGGTTCAAAATAATTTTCAGCAATACAGGATTGATTTCCTGCCCAGTTATTCCAGCTGTAATTCTCTTCTTTAATCATTAATATTCGATGCTTCAGTGGCTACTATTGTTGATTCGCTGTATGCAGAGGTATTGATGCCGGTATGTTTTTCTGCTTCTACCTGTTCTTTGACCCATCTGTATGTTTTTTCTATTCCAACGGATAAAGAAATAGAAGGCTTCCAGCCAAGCACTTCCTCAATAAGACTATTGTCAGAATTTCTTCCGCGGACACCTTCTGGTCCTGCGATATGCTTCAGAGGCAGACTTCTGTCCGCAATTTCCATAACAAGTCTTGCAAAGTCATTCATTGAGATCATCTCTTCGGAACCCAGGTTGAGAGGTTTGTTATAATCTGATTTCATGATACGGATCACACCTTCCACGCAATCATTAATATAGCAAAATGAACGTTTCTGTTCACCATCACCCCATATTTCGAAAACGGATTCTGATGCAGCAGCTTTACGACAGAAGGCGGCAGGAACTTTTTCTCTTCCTCCTTTCCAGGTTCCGCATTCTCCATAAATCCCATGAAATCTTGCAATACGTACTTGCATTTGTGGGAATTCTTCCGAATACTTCATGGCAATTTCTTCACCATATAGCTTTTCAAGTCCGTAAATATCTTGTGGATAGGCTGGCCAGGCATCTTCTTCTTTCAATCCAATAGTGTGTTCAGAATTATCCTGTACATGCAAAGGGTAGACGCAGGCACTCGAAGAATAAAAATAACGTTTTACATTGTGATGTCTTGCCGCTTCCAACATATTTAAGCTAATCATTGTATTATTATATCCGATCCGGCTATGGTTGCTTTGAATAAAACCCATGCCTCCCATGTCTGCTGCGAGGTTGAAAACCCAGTCGACTCCTTCACAGGCTTTCAGGCAATTTTTCATATTACGGAGATCAATTCTGAGGAATTCATGGCAGAACTCTCCTGGTTGCATAAATTCAGGACTTATCCAATCTGCCCCTATTACATAGTATCCTTCGCGTTTTAACCGCTTCCCCAAATGGGAGCCTATAAATCCACTTGCTCCGGTTATCAATACTTTAATTTTATCATTCTTCAGAATACGTTTAGGCTCAATTAATTTTAGTATCTCAGCGATATAGGGATGATGGGTATAGACTCCCTCTAATTCTATTGGGAGAGTTCCGTTAATATCAAACCATTGGCCATCCGAATGATCAAGATCAAATCCCAAAGGGATATCCTCAACCTCTGCCTGGAAAGTAATGTTTACCGTATGGGAAGAAGCTCCCTGCTCAGAATCGTTAAATTCTGTAGAGAATGTACCCAGATACTTGGTTATTTTTATTTTGTCTTCCGGGATATTCAGTTCTAAAGCGGCTTTTCTAATTCCACAGGCTTCTATCCCTTCATTTTTCAGCATTCTGCCGCCCTGCATCCAGTAAATGTCTTTACTCGGCTTATTTTTACGTTTGGTAAGGAAAGCTTTATTATCTTTGACGATGATAAGGTCCACACAAATTAAAGGGACATTGTCAAGGATAGAGCGGTAAAGATCGGTAGGGATCATTCCGGCAGAAGATTTTAAAATGTTTTCATCTTTGTAATGTAGCGGGTTCTTTTCCATTGATTAGTTTCTTTAAGTTATTTAATGATTTTTATAAAAGATTGAATTGTTTTTGAAAATTGTTCATAATAGAAGAGCTGATATTTTCTTTATAGGCATGTATGCTTTTTTCTACCTCTTGTTTAGAAGATGCTCCTATTACTATGGTGTTCACGGCAGGATGATTCAGAATGAATTTGTAATTAAGTGCCATTAAGCTGATCTCGTTTTTATTGCACCATACATACATCTGCATGGCTTTTTCTAGTGAAACATCTTTTTCTATGGCATAATGACAGATGTTGATATCCAAAGGATTTTTACCGGAAAGTAACCCCATGCATAAGGCTGACCCCAGCATAACGGCAACATTATTTTTGTGGGCAGTGTCCAGTAAAACATCTGCCTTGGTACATAAAAGATTATAATCGAGATAAGGCAGGATAACATCGGCATAACCAGAAGAAATGAATTGATAGTGGAGATTATGATTCCGGACACCAAGGCCAATATTATGAATCACCTTTTCTTCTTTTAGCCTTAAAAGAGTCTCCATGCCGTTGTTTTTCAACATGCTTTTAAAATCAGTATCAGAAGGATCGTGGATGTGCACAATGTCCAGATAGTCTGTTTGTAATGTCTTTAAACTGTTATCAATACTCTTCAGGATAGCGTCTGCTGTAAATCCCTTATATTTAGGATGGGTACCTACTTTTGTAGAAAGGATAAAAGATGAGCGGTTTCCGTATTCTTGTAATGAAATACCAATCTTTTTCTCACTATCCCCATAAAAAGGCGAAGTATCAATGAGAGTTATACCATTTTCCAATGCGAATAATACGGTTTCTACTGCTTGTTTTTCCGATATTGGACCTTGAAAGAATACACTTTCATTGCAGGAACCAATACCCGCCCCACCGAGAGAAATTGGAAAAACAGGAGTTTTATTGATATATTTTATTTCTTTTATCTCCATATTGTGAATTATTTATAATTCAAAAATAATGATTTTATGTTGATAATATTTAAATTGACTGTTTTTTTTGAATAAACATGGGAAAGATGTAAATCGTAACTATTGTGGATCATATTTCGGTACAAAAACATGATAACTTGAGAGGTGGAATATTGAAAATAGCCTATAAATGGGACTTTATACAATGTTTGTCAATAGCTTTTTTTTAAAATTTTTATAATTGATAACCTGTAGTTTATATAAATATTATAGAAAAAAAGCTTATGTTTGTTTGGAGGGACTAAAAAAAGATGTATTTTTGCAATCACAAAAAGAAACTGAGTTCTTTCAAAAAAAATAAAACATGATCCGGTAGTTCAGCTGGTTAGAATGCCGCCCTGTCACGGCGGAGGTCGCGGGTTCGAATCCCGTCCGGATCGCAACTATTTAATCAAAATAGTACAAAATGCTGTAAAATAGATGTTTTACAGCATTTTTTGTTTTGTGCCTGTTCCAAAAGAAACTTAAAAACCACAATCTGAAAGTGACCTGTTGAAAAGGAATAAAAATGTCACTGAAAAATAAGAAAAAGCTTGTTCATAAATTGAACATCTTGTGGGACATTTTTAATGAATTTAATTTTAAATTTTTAAAAGTGGTACATATATGAATAAGACATTCAACTTTTTTTTCTTAAAAAAAGCTAAGATCAACACTCAGGGAAAAGCACTCATATACCTGAGAATTACTATGAAGGTAAAATTTCTGAGATCAGTACAAAACATACCATATCACCACCGAAATAGAACTGCAAGACTCAAAATGTAAAAGGCTCTTTAGAAGAATATAATTCACTTAATTTTATCTTAAAACATTTGAGCAGAAAGTTTATGATACCTACCATACACTCATAAGAGAAAGTGGACCGATAAGCTGTAAAATTCTTAAGAATAGGTTATTGGATAGAGATCAAAAAAAAATCGAATACTGATTCCAATATTTCAAGATTATGACGACAGAATGGAGAAGTTGGTAGGGAAGGAGTTTGCTAAAGAAACATTAGCAGTTATAATAGCTACTTAAGTCTTACCAAAGAGTTTTTAGAATGGAAGTATGACATTTCTGATATTGATATTAGAAAAATTGATTATGTCTTTCTTAATGATTTTGAATTTTTTCTGCGGACCGAAAAGCTTTGTAATAACAATACAGCTGTGAAGTATATTATAAATTTTGAGAAGATCATCAGTATTTGCTTAGCCCACGGTTAGCTGAATAGAGATCCATTTATGGATGATGAAGAAAAGCATTACTAAACTTTCCTATAAAATTTCCTGACAGTCTTATTAATTTTCGCTAAATAGTACTATATTTAAAAACCCTGACAAATAATTAACTATGGCTAAAACAACACAAATCATGATCAAACCTTGGAAATAAATGCACGAAAAGCATTAGCAGCAATGGTAGCAACCGCCCGCAACTCGACAAATAAGACACAATAAGCAATTAAAAGCCCATTGCACAGCAACTTTTTTAGTCCACACTATTGACACATTTGGTTTTGCCAAACACTCAAGCCAGTGTTTTGCAGTCCAAAAGATTCAATTCCCATACAGAACAAAACTTAGATAACGCAAAAAGATGAGCTATACAGCAAGTGTTATTTGAGCCATACAGCAAATAATATTTCTGACTTTGTCTTGAACTTTACAGCAATAAAAAAAATACAAATGGAAAATTCAATTTCAAAAGAAAAAGTTTACTTCAATGCAGAAGGAGTAAAATTATGTGGTAATTTATATAAGCCGGCAAATTTCGACGATACAAAACAATACCCTTCAATCATTACGCAGGGGTCTGCTTTTTCAATTAAGGAGCAAATGTCGGGAGGCTATGCCCGGAAAATGGCAGAAAATGGATTTGTTGCGTTGGCATTTGATTATCGTACTTATGGGGAAAGTGAGGGACAACCCCGCCAATATGAAAACCCCGAAATCAAAAGAAATGACCTTGAAGCGGCTGTCACCTTTCTGATTTCTTTACCATATGTCAATAAGGTAAATGCTCTTGGCGTATGTGCTTCAGGCGGCAATGTTGCTCATTTGGCTGCAACCGATGATAGATTAAATGCGATTGCCATTGTAGCAGGAATGGTGGGTGGACCTTCCGAACTTGGAGAAGCAAGAGGAAGTAATGAAGAAGAAATGAATGCCTTAATCCAATTCATTCAACAAGCCAAACAAGATTATGAACAAACAGGAGAAGCTAAAACGGCTACGGGATATAGTAGTACAGACAAAAATGCTTTTTATTATAATGAAGTGGATTATTATGAAAACGAAAAAAGGGGTAATATAAAAGAATTTAAAAATGAATATGCAATTATAAGTCTCGAACCTTTGTTTCAATTTGACCCAATGAGTAAAGCGGAAAATATAAATATCCCTGCCATTGTTTTTCATTCAGACAATTGTGTACTTCCAAATGCATCTAAAAATTTTTACAGCAAGCTAAAAGGTGAAAAAGAATTGGTTTGGGGAACAGAAACACAATTTAATTATTATGATAAACCGGAACTCGTAAATGATGTAACAACTAAGGCTACCGAATTTTTTAAAAAATACTTAAATTGATTTTCACAAAACAATAAAGATGGAAAACAAAGAAAACAACATTAGCGAATTAACGGCTGAGCAACAGCAAACCCTTATTACTTTTACGAATTTTTTGCCAAGCCAATTCGTACTGAAATTGCCAGAAATCCGACTGAGTATGGGTTAGCATATGAAGAAGTTAGCTTTCCAGCAATGGATGGAATAGAATTAAAAGGTTGTTTATACCCACTGAATCCGATAAACTCCTTATCGTAAATCATTTTCTTGATGCAAACCGCTATGGCTATCCCGGATACAAAATCCCGAATGATATTGTCGGTTTTGAAGTCAATCAGGTAGCACAGTATAAAACACTACATGATGCAGGGTATAATATTTTGGCTTACGATTTACGCAATCATGGCGAAAGCGAATCTGCTCATGATGGTTGCGGGGGTAGTGGAGTGTATGAACACATGGATGTTATTGGCTATGTATGCTACGCCAAATCAAGAAAAGATACTGCTCAGATGAAAACTGCGCTTTATAGCATATGCTATGGATGCAATTCTACCTTTGCAGCCTTCAGCAGGCATCCCGAAGAATTCAGCCATATTAAGGCATTGGGTTGGATTGCAGCCTGCATCGATAGGTATTATGATGGAACGACTGTGCAACAACCTCGGTATTGACAAAAAAGCTGGGATAGCTTTATCAGAAAAGACGATGTATGACATAACAGGTTTAAATTTCGAACAGTTATCTCCAGTTGAGCACGCAAAATCGGTAACTATCCGTGCAGGTACATGATGACTATCTTTTTTTGTTGGAATGATTACCATTCGTATTCTCTGTGCTGTTATCTTTGAAAATGAAGTGAATTGAATGGTCAAATAGTAAAATGGGAGAAAATAAAAATGACATATTTGACAACCTGCTATTTTCCTGTGCTTGTGAAAAATACAGGTCGGATGAGCAAATTTTGCCTGAACATTTTTTAGCTATTCATCTTTCGGGCGAAACACACATGCAAATAACCGGTAAAAACTTAGTATTCAAAGAGGGCAGTATAATTTTGGTTCGTAAAAACCAATTGTTCAGGGCTGTTAAAATACCTGGAAGCAACGGCGAATACAAAGCAGTTGCCATTTTTTTAAACGAGGATGTATTGCGTAAATATGCATCACTCCATAGAATTCCCGAACAGGAAAGATATATAGGTGAAAGCACAATAATTATCAAAAAAAATCCTTTCATACAAGGTTATTTTAAGTCGTTACTCCCTTATGAAGACAGTACGATAAAAAAAACACATTCGCTTTCCGACATAAAAATTAATGAAGCCATTGAATTACTGTTACAGTACAATCCCGATTTTAAAAAATTCCTGTTCGATTTCAGCAAACTGCACAAAATTGATATTGAAAAATTCATGTTGCAAAATTATAAATCCAATGTTCCCATTGAACAGTTTGCCAAGCTAACAGGACGAAGCTTAGCTTCTTTTAAACGCGATTTTAAAAAAACATTTGGACAATCACCCCGACAATGGCTACAGGGACAACGGCTTACGGAAGCTCACCGATTAATTACAAAGGAAAATCAAAAACCCACAGATATTTATTTAGATCTCGGTTTTGAAAACCTATCGCACTTTTACTTTTCTTTTAAACAAAAATATGGAGTGACCCCTACAGAATTAAAATGAACTTTGCTAACCTACACAAAGGAATGGTTAAAGGATTCCATTTTTTAATATTGTTATTCATTTCAATCAAGACTTTCAGCCTCCAGCTCTAAACCCTTTGCTTTCTTAACCGAACGTACGTTATTTAATAAACTGTACATTTTGTACATTCCATAGTTTATGTTATTTTAGTAAAAAATATAGCTCTTTGATGTCAAAAAGAAAATTTATTCTGTTGTCTATACTTAAAACATGGTTTTTTGCTACGTTTATTTCCGTTGTTTTTCTAATCGTGTTTTTAGGTATTACCAGAGAAATCATAAAAGAACCTAGGAATTGTGATATGAGTGGTCTCGCCTATGGCTTTATCATCTTTTGGCTGTTTTTCCTGAGCTTAACTTCCTTGAGCAGCTTATTTTCTTTTTTAAAACAATTCCAGGGAAAAATACAAATAGCTTTGTGTTGGTTTTTACTTCCCGTTATTGCTTCAGCTTCTTCATTTTTTTTCATTTTAGATGGGGAAATTGATGGGCAAGAGATTATGGTTTTTCTGATTATTAATCTACCCTGGCTGGCCCTATGGTTACTTTATTATTATAGATTTAATTCTTTATTCAGGTAATTGTATTATAAAAATATAAAAGTATATCCCGGAATTTCCGGTTTCTTCAATCCAATTCAAAAAAAATCATTACCCGGCAAGACTGTAATAGAGAAATATCAATGACACGGAGCTTCGATCAGTCTGGAGCTTTTCATAAGCTCAGCTTGCAATGTTGCTTTAAAACGGATTTTTGAAGGCTGCTCTAATTCGGCCGTTGTTTTAATATTTTCAGTCTGAATAATCCTCCATTATCCGAGGCGATTACGATAAAAACTTCATTGTTGAAATCTACTTTTTACGATGACCGAATTGTTTTGGCAGCTTCTTTATATCATGGTTATTGATAACAGTAAAGGAGTTTTTTGATAGTTTCTTTAAAGCTATCTTCAAACCCATCTTGTATCGATCTTCTAAAATGGTACAATCATGAAAATCTTTTCGCAAAAGTAAATCACGGTATTTTGAAAACTGCTACACTTTTGTGTAGATTTGTGGTACCAAAGCTAAAACTACTCCTTTGTGTAGTGTGTAGATTTGTATTTAAACCTATGGAAGATATTAATAGATTTTTTAATGATAAAAATGAAGTCGGTAAAGATGCGGATATCGACTTCAGCCAGTCCGGAGATTATCTGGAGGCCGTAAAAGCACTGGCAAGAACTACTTATCAGAGTCTATACGTTATTAATTATCAAACGAAAGCATTTGAATATGTTTCTGAAAATCCTCTTTTCCTGTGTGGAAAAAGCTCTGAGGAAGTAAAGGAGCTGGGCTATGCTTTTTATTTTCAGAATGTAAAACCTGAAGATGTAGAGATGCTGATTAAGATCAATAAAGCCGGATTTGATTTCTATGAAACCATTCCTGTAGAGGAAAGGAAACTGTATTCCATCTCTTACGACTTTTATCTTATCAACGGTAAAAAGAACCTTATTCTTGTCAATCATAAACTTACCCCGATGTTTCTTACAGAAGAAGGGCAGGTGTGGAAAGCTTTATGTATCGTTTCACTCTCTAACAGCAGCTCTTCCGGAAATGTTGTCCTTAGCAAAGAAGGATCGGATACCCTATGGAAGTATGATTATATAACAGATATCTGGGAAAAAACCGAAAAAATAAAACTCTCCTCCAGGGAATATGATATTTTAAGTCTATATGCAAGTGGTTTGACGATTAATGAGATCTCTGAAAAACTTTTTATTACGGCCGATACCGTGAAATTTCACCGGAAAAAGCTTTTTGAAAAAATTGGGGTAAATAATATTGCGGAAGCGTTAACTTATGCTAAAACCAATAAATTGTTGTAAAAAATATACTTTATTACCGTTTTTTTACGGTATTTTCTATAATGTCTTTTTTGATTCGATTTTAGGTCTGATATTTGTACTGGGTAGCCAAACTAAGTGACCTAATTTATTTATGAAGAACATGTCTGTGAAAAAATTATTTCTATACGCATTCTTATGCGCAGTATTTCTTGTTTCCTGTAAAAAAGAAGTAGAAAAAATAAGTGATACTTTTAAAGATACAGTTTCTTCCGTATCGGGAAATCCTGACGCGGAGACTGATTCCATCAAGAAAGATTCCGTACCGGTAGTTAAGAAAGAATCTGTACCACCGGTGATGCAGGAAAATGGATTCTACAATGCTTTCGTTATTCCAAAAGATAAAAAAATGAGGGATTCCCTCTATGCGGAATTCAGCAAAAAATACAACGAAAAAGAACGTACCGCTATTTTAGCCTTAAACAGATTGGATTCTAAAAGTAAGTGGAATGCAGATACCTTAGTGGTTCCTGCAAAAATAGATACCACCCTGATGGCTTATTCACCTTTTCCTATGCAGCTTGATGTATTAAGTGGTGTAAAGAAATTTGTCATCTTTTCATACCCTATACAGGCTTATGCTGTCTATTCTAACGGAAGTCTGGTGAAATGGGGCCCTACAAGTATGGGGAAAAAAGCAGCGCAGACAACAAGAGGACTTACTTTTGCCAATTGGAAAAAGAAACTCTCTATTTCTACTGTCAGCACTGAATGGAAACTTCCTTACAATTTTAATATCCATAATATTGGAGGAATCGGATGGCATGAATATACGCTTCCGGGATATCCTGCATCACACTCATGCTTACGGTTATTGAGAAAAGATGCCCAATGGTTGTATTCTTATGCAGATACCTGGATATTGAATCCGGGAGGTGCTACCACAAAAGCCAAAGGAACAGCAGTAATGGTATTTGGTGACTATAATTGGGGAGGAAGAAGACCTTGGAAGAAACTACTGGACGATCCCAATGCCAATAATATTTCTGTAGAAGAGCTGACCAAATTATTGGAACCGGATGTGCCCAAAATGCTGAAAGAACAAAGCAACAGAGAAAAAGTAGCAGATTCTATCAAAGCGGCTAAAGCAATGGCGACTCCGGTTGATAATGAAAGTCCTGTAGAACCCGAATCTAATTAATCTTTTTTTCAAACTGTAACGTAGATTCTTCAGCGAATCTTCTCAGTTTAAGCATCTCTTCTTTTCCTTTATGCTGCCCGAATCTTGCTGCAGCATAGGTAAGCAGAATAAAAAATAACATAACAAAAGAAGCGCTCAGTGCCCACGGGTATTCGGCGCTTTTTATTTGCTTTTCTACATAATACATTGTAAAGAAAGTCATCCACAGAATGGAAAAAGAGAAATAAAGAAACATGAAAAATGTCCAGACTGCTGAGCTGGGACCAAATACTCCACGGATTACCGTATGGTCATCTTCCATTTCTACCCGCAAAGAAAGGCGTGGTTTCCAATAATTGTCATATTCTGTTTCTACACAGATGGTAGCAACCTCTTTGTTAATGTTTCCGGAAAATTCATCCTTATGTCCGGCAAGGTATGTTTTTAAATTTTCCGCATATTCTTCTTTGGTAAGATGCGTAAACATTTTAAATCTCGGCCGGGTTCTTATCCTGTCTAAAGTAGTTTCTTCTGTTTTCATATTAATCTTGATAAGGTATTGGATCTTCTAAAGTGAAACTTATTTTTAATGTTTCATTTTTTCTTTGAACAACAATGGTAATATCACGGCCTTCAGAAGATTTCATTAATTCAATAATTTTTTGTAATGTCATATTTGATGCATTTTTACCGTTGATGCTGATAAGTCTGTCATCTGTTTTTAAACCTGCCTTATAGGCGGGAGAGTCTTTTCTGACCCCTGCAATTGAAAAAAGCGGTTTTAAACTGAAATTATACTGAAACGATTCTGCTTTATAGGTTTCATTCATAGAACCGGCATAAGGTTTGGGTTCAATTTTCACTCTTTCTTCAGCCCATTGCATACCGTCTTGCTTGAAATCAAGTCCGCTCATATTAAAATGAAAAGGATCATCAAAATTTCTATTTTTTTTAAGGTATAACTTTTTATTATTATAATCAAAAAAAATGGTAAAACGACGCATAATTTCTCCACCTATAGATCCTTTCCGGTCTTTTACAAGATTCACATGCTGGATAGAAAACTCATCGGGCATTGCAGTCAATGGTTTTTCAAACTGAAATTTTCCAATATAAAAATTATGAATTCTGCTTCTCTTACCATAGATATCTCCATTAAAGCCACGCCCCAGGAAATCATCAATATTGGGTCTGTTATAAACAAAGTTTTTAATGAGAGAAGGGAATAGCCATATGGCATCGCTGTTTCCGAGGTCAATTAATAATTTTGAACTTTTCTTTTCATTGGTCATCTCTATATCGGTATAGAGATAGGGTTTATCTTTTTCTATGGTAATCGGAAGTTCTTCAAATTTTTTGATTTTCTTTTTAAACAGGTCAGTATCTTCATATACCGTTAGCTTCTTAGCCAGATAATCTATTGAAACCGGATGGTTTTTGAAAAAATGGTACCCAATCACTCCGTTTACAGGAATCCCTACATGGGGTGAAATGTTGAATTCTTCATTGGTAACAATATAAAGAGACATAGAGGTATTGATAATAGCATCACCTATTCTGGCGGTATTGCGTTCAGACTTGAATCCATCAAGGCTTAAACTTCCGCCCAGGCCTGAAAACTTTATTTTTTCAACGTTTTCAAGCTTTATTTCCTTGTTTTCCAGACTGAAAAGCATGGTTTCAGACACTCCCGTATCTACTAAAAAAGTAAGCTCTGCCCCATTGATATTAATAGGAATAAAGATCAGATTATTGATAAGTTTAAAAGGAATAACCGCTTTTTTAGCGTTGATTAATTCAAAAGAATTCTGTGCATTACCTAAAATGCCAAAGAAAAAAAATAATAAAATAAATTTTAATTTCATTTACTGAATTTAACGAAATTATCTTAATTGTAAATAAAAACATTCCAAATGATGAATATTTACAGGGATTCGGTGCTTTTTATTTGTTTTCTACATAATGCATCGTAAAGAAAGTCATCCTGAGAATGGAAAAGAGAAAAAGAAAGGTGTGATTTACCTGCTTTGCTGGTACTTCCGGAAACTCATCCTTATACCCGCATATTTTTCTTTGGTGAGAGGTGCTTCCCCGGTTTTTATATATTAATCTTGATAAGGTATTGGATCTTCTAAAGTGAAACTTAAGGTTAGGGTTTCATTCTTTCTCTGAACAACAATGGTGATACTTTGCCCTTCGGATGATTTCATAAGCTCTATGATGGCCTCCAGGTTCATATCGGAAGCTTTATTTCTGTTGATGCTGATTACTTTATCATCTTTTTTGAGACCCGCTTTATCGGCTGGGGAATCTTTTCTTACTCCTGAAATTGAAAAGAGAGGCTTCAGAGTAAATTTATATTGAAAAGAATCCCCTTTATAAACCGAATTTGTACTGGTAGTGGATGAATGAGTTTCAATTTGTACTCTTTCATGTCCCCATTCTAACCCATCCTGTCTGAAATCCAGTCCGCTCATATTAAAATGAAAAGGATCATTGAAATTTCGGTTTTTCTTTAAAAATAATTTTTTGTTGGCATAATCAAAAACAATACTAAACCTCCGCATAATTTCTGAACCCACAGAGCCTTTTCTATTATCCACTAAATTAACATGCTGGATAGAAAATTCATCCGGCATAGCAGTCAGTGGTTTTTCAAACCGAAAGTCTCCAAGATAAAAATTATGTATCCTGCTTCTTTTACCATAGATATCTCCATTGAATCCGCGGCCCAGAAAATCTTCAATATTAGGTCTGTTATATACAAAATTTTTGATAAGAGTAGGGAAGAGCCATATCGCATCGCTGTTTCCAAGGTCAATCAAAAGTTTTGAACTATTCTTTTCATTGGTCATCTCTACATCAGCATAAACATAAGGTTTATCTTTTTCAATCGTGATAGGGAATTCATCATATTTTCTTATTTTCTTTTTTAGCAGGTCTGCATTTTCATAGATGGTAATTTTCTTTGCCTGGTAATCTATAGAGATAGGATGATT
This sequence comes from Chryseobacterium sp. WG23, assembly GCF_024586575.1. NCBI lineage: Bacteria > Pseudomonadati > Bacteroidota > Flavobacteriia > Flavobacteriales > Weeksellaceae > Chryseobacterium > Chryseobacterium sp. WG23. Next base: position 102,206 of record NZ_JALCZE010000007.1, on the reverse strand, counting down.
TTTAAAAAAATGATATCCAATGACTCCATTTACGGGAATTCCTACATGAGATGAAATATTAAACTCTTCATCAAGAATAATATAAAGAGACATCGAGGTATTGATGACTGCATCACCAATGCGGGCTGTGTTACGCTCAGATTTGAATCCATCAATGCTTAGGCTTCCTCCGAGACCTGAAAATTTTATTTTTTCAACGTTTTCGAGCTTAACCTCTTTGTTTTCCAGGCTGAAAAGCAGTGTTTCCGCTACACCCGTATCTACCAGAAAGGTTAATTCTGCTCCATTAATGGTGATAGGAATGAAGATAAGGTTATTGATAAACTTAAAAGGGATAACAGCTTTTTTGGTGTTGATCAGCTCAAATGAGTCCTGGGCATTTATAAAAATGCTAAACAATACACCCAGTAAAAGAAGCTTGAATTTCATTTACTGAATTTAGCGAAATTATCTTGATTGTGAATGAAAAAACATTCCAAAAGCAGGAATGTTTATATAAACTACAATAATGTAGTGTTTATCTTGAAATTATTTCAAATAAGATTATGCGTTTTTTGAATAAAAATCCATAAGGTCCATATAATTTTTTTGATTGACACCGTGTCCGCTCATATACTCCCTGAAAGTAAAATAACAGCTTAGATCATACAACAGGTCGGCAGCTTTTCTTCCCCATTCTAACGGAATGACCGCATCATCTGTTCCATGTGATATGAAAAAACGTAATTTTTCAAGTTTCTTCTTATCTTTTACAATACCATCTAACAGTTTCTCTTCCGGATATGAACTGAGACAGGCAATATTATTAAATAATTCAGGGTGCTTCAACGCCAGGGCATAACATAATATTCCTCCCTGGCTGAAACCACACAAATGAACCTTACTTTCTGTAAGACCATAATGATTGATAATTTTTAATATACTTTCCAATGCACCATCCAATGATTCTTTGGCCTGGTCCACATCAATGAAATTTTCTGGGTTGTTGAAGTCAATATCAAACCATGAATACCCTTCAAATTGGGTATCTCTGGGTGCTCTGAAACTTATGATAAGCCAATCAGCAGGTAATGTTTCTCTGAAACTGAAAAGATCCTGTTCATTGCTGCCATATCCGTGGAGCATAAAAAGAATAGGAGTACTGGCTGTAATATTCTCTGGTTCTCTTACTAGATAATCTAAATTCATACAGCAAATATAATTAATAAATCACATTGTAATCCTACCTTTTATAATTCGTTTGGGCAACTTATCAAAGAATATATTGTATGTGTAATGATTAGCTGGTTGTGCTGTATTATTACGTTTTACAGATTTATTTTAGTTTTTATTGATTTGATATTATTTACAATTTTTTATTGGAAATTTTTCATAAAAGTTATTTTTATATTAATAAAAAACTTATATTTGAAACATTAAAAAATCTATTTGAAGAAATGAAGCAATTTTACAAATCAAAAAGTTTACTTAGACTTTCTTTTTTATTCGTTTTATTATTTTCTGTGATTACCGTTGTAAGTTCTTGTAAAAAAGATGACGATGATGAATTTCAGGATCATGTGGTTCAGTTCGAAGTGAAAACAACTACCGGAGGAGTACTTAAAACTATTGTAACACAGGTGGGTACTAATAAAACCGATATTTTTGATCCAGTAGGAACCTCATGGAAAAGCGAAGAGTTTTTCGTAAATTCCAGTCAGGCACAATTGAATCTGGATGCCAATGCGTTACTTCCCGAAGTGGATTCAGAATTGACCATCAATCTTTGGATAGACGGTGAAATTGTAAGAACCAGCAAAAAGAAAGGAAAAGGAGTTTTAGTAGCTTCTATTGATTACAGCTTCTTAGAATTGTAAATAAAAATATTTAATATATCATTTAAAACCGCTTTTAAAGCGGTTTTTTATTTTCAGATCATATTCTGCTGTACAGCAATATTGATAAGTTCGGTAGAATTTTTTGCCTGAAATTTCTGTAATAGATTTTTACGGTGGGTATCTACAGTAAGAGGGCTCAGAAACAGTTCATTGGCAATCATCATGCTTGTTTTTCCTTCTGCTACCATCTGCAGGATCTGTTTCTCTCTTTTGGTAAGTCTGGGTACAGGATGGTCATGTTGCGACGGTTTACTGATAATCTGTCTGGATTCATTACAGAAAACAATATTTCCTGAGTGGGCTCCCTGTATACAAACCACCAATTCATCAATCGAGGTATTTTTAAGAATATAACCACTGGCACCGTTTTGAAGGGACTGCATAATGATGCTTCTCTCAGAACGGTTACTGAACATAATGACTGAAGTATCGGGGGATATTTTTTTGATTTCCCTGCAGAGCTCCGTCCCATTAGCATCAGGCAGCGTAATGTCTAAAAGGATAATATCAACTTTATGAGATCTTATAAAATCAATAATTTCCGAACCGGAAGTAAAACTTTCTGAAACTGTAAAATGCAGCTGATTGTTCAGCATCATTTTCAATCCTTCAATAACGATAGGATGATCATCTACAATGACAATATTTATTTTTTTATTCTCCATCAATATTGAGTTCTATGTTTATCGTTGTCCCTTGAATATCTGAACTTACCTCCATTTTTCCTCTCAGGTAATTGACCCTGTTTTTTAGATTCAGGAGTCCCATACTTTTACTGGTCTTTTCTATATCTTTTTCAAATCCTTTTCCATTATCCTCAATAGTGATCAAAAAGCTCTTCCCCGATTGTGAACATTGCAGCAAAATATTACTGGCTTCAGCATGTTTAATGGCGTTAGCCAACAGCTCCTGAACAATACGGTAAATATTAAGCTGAATCGTTACTGGCAGATTTTTTTCAATACCAATAGCCTGGAAATCAATCTCGAGGTCTTTTCTGATATAAAACTCACAAAGGTCCTGTAACGCGGTTTCCAACCCAAAATTAAGTAAGGATTCCGGCATTAGGTTTCTTGCCACATGGCGGAGTTCACTCACAGAGCTATCTAATTGTCCCAGAATTCTATAAAACTCCTGATCTTTTTCAGCATCTAAATGGCCGGATGACCACGTGGAGAAATTAATTTTAACGCCGGCAAGCATGCCGCCCAAACCATCATGAAGATCTCTTGCAATACGTTCCCTCTCTCTTTCTTCACCATCCAGAATGGCTTTGGTGAGTGATAGTTCTTCCTTTTGTTTAATATCGTTGATCTTTTGCTCAGATATTTTTTTGTTTTTTCTGAATAAGATAAAAAAGAAAATTAAAAGACTTAACGCTAATGCCAGGATGAGACTCAATCCCCATAAGTAGGAATTTTTCTTATTTACTTCTAATTCTTTTTGTTTTTTTTCAGCGTTTAACGTGGCTATTTTTCTTTCTTTTTCAGCCGTATTAAATTTTGATTCAATCTTATTAATCTCAAGCTTTGTATTTTCGGTATTCAAACTATCACTAAGCCCGGAATATCTTTGTTCCCATACCAGCGCTTCCTTCGCATTTCCCATTTCTTCACTGAGTATGGAGAGCTGCTTATAAATAGTCTTTCGGTTATTAAGGTCAAGGGCAAGTGATTTTTCTGTTAAAATACCTTCCAGTACATTTTTAGCCTCATTGTATTTCTTTAATTTTCTTAGAATATCATATTTGTTGAAATAGAACATTTGTGCCAGCAGATTCTGATTGAATTTTTTCGCATAAAAAATGCCTTTTTCAATCACAGGCAGTGCTTCAGTATTTTTTTGTTTGGTAATGCAATACAGTGTTTTGCTGTAATAATAAAATGCATTGACGGAGGATTCCGGATAAGGGCTGATCAGCTTTTCGGCTTTATCCAAACATTTCTTTGCTTCATCTCCATTAATCTGGTAGCAGAAATTGTTGGCAGCATTGAGATAGGTGAAAAATAGTTCTGAAGAATTCGGATAATTTTTTTCAAGAATTTCTAACGCTTTATTATTATAATTTTCAGCTTTTTTTAATTCGGCATTATACATGAGAACGACGGCAAGTTGTGTATATAGAAACCCGAGACTTCGGCTGTTTTCATATTTTTTAGCCAGCGGAATGCTTTTTTCAAGGATAATCTTAAGCAGGAAAGGGTAGCCCTTCTTATCTTTTTGTGCTACTCCATAGCTGTACCATGCTGAAGATTGAAGGAGATCCGTTTCTTCAGTCCTGAACTTCGATAATCCTTTAATGGCCTGCTGATAAAAAAGAGCTGCTTTTCCCTTATTACGGTCCAGGTAATATTGCGCTTTATAAAAATCATATTTTGCCGAAAGCAAAGGATTGTTTTTGATGAGTGTTTTCCCGTTTTCCAGGTACTTTCTGCTCAGAAGAGAATCAATATTCCTGTAATAATTGGACAGCAGAAAGTAAGCATCGGCTTTTGGAATATGGGAAGTCTGAGTTTTTGTAATGTTTTGCAGACTGTCTAAATAAGGTTGTTCATGAAGAGGAATAATTTGCTGTGACCGTAAACCGAAAGACAGGAATAAGCTTAATAGGATAAGTAATCTCTTCATGATGGAGCAATTCTGTATAATATTTTAAAAAATGCTCAATTTAATTAAAAATTTCAGCAAAAAAAATACCTGAATTTAGGTAGAAAAAATTACTCATTTTTCAGGATTGATAAAGTTTAGCGACTCTAATAGCTTTGCAGTTATCAAATCAATGATCATAGAATATTAAATATAGTAACTAAAATTTAAACAAAAAGATTATGAAAAAAATGAGAATGAGTCAACTGTTGAGAGGTACATTCGTGGTATTATTGGCAACCATGTTCATCGGTTTTGTTTCATCTTGCAATAAAGATGACGACGATGATAATGTTCCTGGAAGTGGGAAAAGCCATAAAGTGGTTTTTAAAGCGATTGCTTCTACAGGAGCTGACATTAATGTAGCGGTATACGGAATAGATGGTAATCCTACAACGGCTTCAAGTCTTAGCGGTACAACCTGGACAAGCCCTGAAGTAACCTCAGAAGCAGGAGCTTATAATGCCAATGTTGCAGTAAATGCCATTGGGGCAGATGCTTCTTCAACGTTGAAAGTTCAAATCTGGGTAGACGGAGAATTAAAAAAAGAAGGTACTTCCAGCGGCCAGTATTTATCGGCTTCTGCAAGCTACACATTTTAAAATCAATTATTTTCGAACGAAAAACGGCGCTGAGATAAAATCTCAGCGCCGTTTTAATAGTATATTCAGCATTAAATTACTTTTACAATAAAGTAGCTTTTTTTACCTTTTTGAAGTAACAGGAATTTACCGTCAATAAGGTCGCTTTCGCTAGCTGCAAAAGTATCATTTACTTTTTGTTTGTTTACAGAAATAGAATTTCCTTTTATTTCTCTCTGTGCTTCACTCTTAGATTTTAAGAACCCTGATTTTTCAGAAAGAAGATCAATGATGTTGATTCCCAATACCTCTGCCTTAGCAACTTCTTTTTGTGGAACACCTTCAAAAACCTCAAGGAAAATTTCTTCATCAAGGCTTACAAGATCCTCAGCGGTAGAACGTCCAAAAAGAATTTCCGAAGCTTTTAATGCCTTTTCATATTCTTCTTTTCCGTGTACCCAAATAGTAACTTCTTCAGCAAGTTTCTTCTGAAGTTTTCTCTCATGGGGAGCTGTTTTGTGTTCTTCAATTAAAGCTTCAATTTCTTCTTTTCCTAAGAATGTGTAGAATTTAATGAATCTTTCAGCATCCGTATCCGTAGCATTCAACCAGAACTGATAGAATTTGTAAGGTGAAGTTTTCTTTTTATCCAGCCAATAGTTTTCTCCACTTTCAGATTTTCCGAATTTAGAACCGTCAGCTTTTGTAATCAAAGGAACGGTTAATGCAAATGCTTCACCCTGCGCCTTTCTACGGATCAGTTCTGTTCCTGTAGTGATATTTCCCCACTGGTCAGAACCTCCCATCTGAAGTTTTACATTATTGTTTTGGTACAGGTGAAGGAAATCATATCCCTGGATCAGCTGATACGTAAACTCAGTAAAGCTCATTCCGTCTGCACCTGCTTCTCCTGAAAATCTTTTCTTTACAGAATCTTTAGCCATCATATAGTTGACCGTGATATTCTTTCCGATATTTTTAGCAAAATCAAGGAACGAAATATTCTTCATCCAATCATAGTTGTTGACTAATTCTGCTTTATTAGGTTCGTTTCCATCAAAATTTAAAAACCTTGAAAGCTGGTTCTTTAAACAGTCAACATAATGTAAAAGCGTCTCTTCATCTAAAAGATTTCTTTCTGCAGATTTTCCTGATGGATCTCCAATCATACCTGTGGCGCCTCCTACAAGAGCAATAGGTTTGTGTCCATGCTGTTGGAAGTGAGCAAGAATTTTTATCTGGATAAGACTTCCGATATGTAAAGAGTCAGCTGTCGGATCAAAACCAATATATGCAGTAGTTACCTCTTTATTCAGTTGTTCATCGGTTCCGGGCATCATATCGGCATAAAGACCACGCCATTTAAGTTCTTCTATAAAGGAATTCATTGATTTTTTCTTTAAAAATTTTACGGGGCAAAGATAGTAAATTCAGAAGTATGAAGGGGCAAAAGGGGAAATTTGCTGATTGATATATTTACCAATTCAGTTTTCCTCTCTCTTTGAATTTTCATCCAAATATGCTATATTTGTTAGTAATGAACGACGAACAGCTATTTCTGCTCATTCAAAAAGCCAAGGACAAGGACCAAAAGGCTCAGACTAAACTCATTAATGTTTTTTGGGTGGATGTTTTCTCTTTTGTGATGAAAAAAGTAAAAGATGAAAATGATGCTGACGAAATTACCGTGAACGTCTTTTCCAAAGTCTTGTCGAAGCTGGATATGTTTGATCCTCATTTCCAGTTTAAAACCTGGGTGCTTACCATAGCACAGAATACGGTCATTGACTTTTGGAGAAAAAGAAGCCGTGAAAATGAGGATGCCGTTGAAAACCTTGATGAGGTTAAAAATCAATATGCGAAATCTCCTGAAGAACTGATGATTTCCAATGAAGAGCAGAAAAAGATTATTAAGACTATAGAATCTTTAGATGCCAACTACCAGGATATTATCAAGCTGAGATTCTTTGAAGAGAAAAGCATCAAAGAAATTGCGGAAGAACTTGGCATTTCTGTTGCCAATACCAAAGTGAGGGTGATGCGTGCCAAGAAAGTATTGGCCGAGCTGCTTAAAAATAATGAGTTTGACGACAACTAAACGCTATCTGTCTTTTTAAGAATAAGTAAATTAAATATTTCAATTATAAATTACCCATTCCTGAACTCGGAGTGGGTTTATTGTGATAAAATATAGTGAGAAACTCCTCCAGAAGACTTAATTCATTGAAAAGGCTTATGGTATATTATAAGATTCAATATGTAATGGCTGTTTATTGGGAAATTAAGTAATAATAACAGATTATTACGGAAAATAGACGGTGGAATTGATCCTTCGGGTTCTATTTTTTCGTAACTTTCGGTGTTTTAAAAATGAAAAGAATGACTTCAAAGGAAAAAGTTGCTGCGCTTCGTGAAGAAATGCAGAAAAATAATGTTGATGCATTTATAGTATATTCTGCAGATCCCCATATGAGCGAGTATCTGCCCGAAGAATGGCAGGAGAGAGCCTGGTTGTCAGGATTTCTTGGTTCTGCCGGTTTTGTGGTAGTAACCAAAGATAAAGCGGGACTGTGGACAGACGGAAGATATTTTACACAAGCTGTGGATGAACTGGAAGGCTCGGGAATCGAACTTTTTAAAGACGGAATAGAAGGAACTCCCCATTATATGGATTGGATTATTTCGGAAATTCCTGCAGGAGGTAAAGTGGCCGTCAATGCTTTAGCAGCTTCTCATGCTAACTGGGAACTACTTTCTCAAAAATTTAATTCAAAAAATATTGTACTGGCTGATATTCCTCTTTTAAAAGAAGTTTGGAAAGAAAGAGGTACACCTTCAAAAAATCCAATCTTTGTACATCCTGTAGAAAGAGCAGGTCAGTCTGTAGCGGATAAAATTTCTGCTATCCGTCAGAAAATGGAGGATCAGGATGCAACTGTTCACATTATTTCAAGTTTGGATGATGTAGCATGGACTTTAAACCTTAGAGGAAGTGATGTACAGAGTAATCCTGTATTTTTAGGATATGTTGTGATCACTAAAAATGATGCAGTTTTATTCACAGACCTTGATAAAATGGAGGTTGCTGCCAGAAAGCAAATGGATGACTCTTTTGTGAAAATGATGCCTTATGAAGAGTTATATAATTATCTGAAAGCATTCAAAAATGAAAAAATACTGGTTTCTCCAAACACAAACCAACAGATTTTTGAAATTTTAAAAGCAGATAACCAGTTTATTAAAGCTCCCGTTCCCGGAAATCTGATGAAGGCTCAAAAAAATGAAACTGAGCTGGAAGGTTTCAGAAAAGTAATGGCGAGAGATGGAGTCGCTATGGTGAAATTCCTTTACTGGCTGACCCATAATGCAGGAAAAGAAGCCATGAACGAATATTCTATCGGTGAAAAGCTGAGAGGCTTCCGTGCAGAAGGAGAGAATTTTGTGGGCGAAAGCTTCGGTTCCATTATAGGGTATAAAGGTAATGGTGCTATCATTCACTATTCTGCAAAGAAAGAAGGAAGCAAAGAAGTGACTAATGATGCAAGTATCCTGGTAGATTCAGGAGGACAGTATCTTGAAGGCACTACAGATATTACAAGAACTTTTGCTTTGGGAACTGTTTCCGAAGATTTCAAAAGAAATTCAACATTAGTATTACAGGGGCTGATCCGTTTATCCATGGTAAAATTCCCGAAAGGAACTAAAGGTGTACACCTTGATGCTATTGCCAGACTTCCGTTATGGATGGATGGTAAAGACTACAACCACGGAACAGGACACGGTGTGGGAAGTTTTATGAATGTTCATGAAGGACCGCAAAGTATCAGAAAAGATCTGAATCCACAGGATCTTCTTCCGGGAATGGTATGTTCCAACGAACCTGGATATTATCTTGAAGGAGAATACGGGATTCGCCATGAGAATCTGATTGCCGTAAAAGAAGCAGAAACAACAATTCACGGGACTTTCTATGAATTTGAAACACTGACATTCTGCCCATTCTTTAAAGATACCATAGTGAAAGAAATTCTTTCAGAAAGTGAAATTGCATGGTTAAATGGTTATCATAAAACTTGTGAAGAAAAGATTGCTCCTTATTTAGAAGGAGAAGTTAAAGAATGGTTCCTGCAGTTGGTGAGCCCTCTTTAGAAATTTTGTGTTGATAAGGGATAGCCTTCAGCACAGCATTTAGCGTTAACAGAATAATTGTTAGATACATTTAAAGTCCTGTAATTTTGTTACAGGGCTTTTTTCTTTTATACAACCGTATTTTTACGGATAAAACTTTAGTGATTCCCCTGATACAGGGCAGCGAAGAGCTGCCTATATTTGCATCAACACAAACATCATATCTTCATATACATAACTCAATCAGTTTTTAAACGGTAGTAAAATCATTCCATCCTGGGATGGTTTTACTTTTTTGTAAAATATGACGATTCATAATGGGAGTTCATTTTATTTTTCTTTATAGTTTGTAGTCCGGTAATTTTATTTTCATCCTGTTTTTATTTATTTTCGCTGTATTCAAGTGGGAGTGGCAATAATTTAAAAACTATGATACAGGATTATTTTCGAATGTTTAATATATTTTCAGAAAATGAAATTGAAGAGGTATTACATCTTTTTGAAACAAGAAAATTAGAAAAGAACGATTGTTTTGTACAGGAAGGTGATCCATGTAAAGAAATAGCATTCATAGAATCCGGAATTTTCCGTTCGTATTATATTTCTGATCAGGGAAAAGATACCACTTACTGTTTCAGGTTTCCCAATGACCTGATGGCTTCCTATTCCTCATTTATTTCAGGAGCTCCAAGTATGGAAACCATGCAGGCTATTTCCAATGCTGATCTGCTTATTTTGAGAAAAGATAAAATAGAAGAACTGGTTCGTAACAATTCCAATTGGACATTATTTTTAAAAGCAATAGCCGAGCAGGAATATATGGAGCTTGAAAGAAGATTCTTTCAGCTACAACGTAATAATGCTGCCCAGCGGTATGCTGATTTACTTAAAAACCAACCGGACTATATCCAGAATATTCCGCTGCAGTTCCTTGCTTCTTATCTTGGCATTACCCAACGGCATTTAAGCCGTATCCGAAAGGAGATTTCTTTTTAGACATTTGTCCTGTTTATTGATTCGGAAGCTCTATAATTTTGTAAAAAAAAATAGATGGAGCATAATATTCTGATTATCGGTGGAACCGGATTGGTAGGCAAGACAATTGCCCGTATTTTAGAAAAAAGAAATCCTCATTTCAACATTTTTATTGGAGGACGTAAAGGAGGAAAAACTGATAAAGATTTAAAGATTGATGTCACAGATCCTGGTTCTTTTAAAGTTATTTCTGAGAAAAAAATTAACCTTATCATTCTTTCTGTGAATGATAAAACGGATCAGGTTCTCCGGTTTGCCATTGACAATAGTATTGATTATTTAGATATCACCAAACCTACTCCTGATCTGGTAAAAGCATATGATGTGGCAAAGAGTAGTAAAGTCAATAGCAGGATTGTATTCAGTTCAGGATGGATGGGAGGAATTGTCCCGGGATTGGCAAATACACTTTCAGATGGCACGGAAGATATCCGGGAGATCAAACTTTTTGTCTATTACTCTGTTAAGGACCTGGCCGGAGAAAGCTCTGCTCATTTTATGGCAGAAAATGTAGCGGTTCCTTTCAGCCACTATAAAAATGATAAACCTGTTTCTATCAGACATTTTTTAAATACTGAGGTTTTTGATTTTTCCTTTGGAATAGGAAAGCGGAGTGCTTATAATTTTGATGTTCCGGATCTTTATATTTTAAACCGGGTAGAAAGAGTTCCTGATGTCAGTGTAAAAATGACTTACAATTCAAAATTTATTACCTGGCTGCTTGGTTCTTTTCAGTACCTGAGAATTTTCAGTATCTTATCTTTAAAAGAAAGAAAGATGATCTTTGGATCCAGTGGAAATGGAGACCAGTCTGTTTTTTGAAATTGTGGTAAAATACAAGGGAAAGTACAGGAAATTAAGCTTGCAGAGTACAAAAGGACAAGCCGAACTGACTGCCTTATCAGCGGTTCTGCATACGGAAGAGCTCTTGAGAAACCCTCATGAAAATAAGGTTTATTTTGGACATCAGCTGCATGAACCCTTATCATTATTAGCTCAGCTTAATGCCTATGAAACCATTACTATAAACGTAACGCAATGAAAAAAATAGCCATTATCAACGGGCACCCGAATAAAGATTCGTTCAATTTTGGAATTGCTGAAGCGTACAGAAACGGAGCAAAAGAATCAGGGGCAGAAATACAGGATATTACAATTGCCGATCTCCATTTTAATCCTAACCTGCAATTCGGATATCAAAAAAGAATGGAGCTGGAGCCGGATTTACTTAAAGCCTGGGAAACCATCCAATGGGCAGATCATCTGGTATGGATACATCCTGTTTGGTGGGGTGGCCTTCCCGCCATAACAAAAGGCTTTATAGATCGGCTTTTCTTACCCGGAATGGCTTTTAAATATAGGGAAAACTCTGTATGGTGGGATCGGTTTCTGAAAGGAAAAACAGGACATATTATTACAACCATAGATCAGCCGGGCTGGTATTACCGTTTGTTTTTCGGTAGGCCCAGCGTTAACCAGCTTAAAAGGTCTACTCTGGAATTCTGTGGTGTGAAGCCGGTAAAGGTGACTTATGTTGGAGTAATCAGGGGATCCAGGGAAGAACAACGGCACCAATGGCTGAAAAAGGTAAGAGCTCTCGGGAAAAGGCTGAAATAGAACCGTGCTGTTCCAATATTTTAATTTTATCTGACAATTATAGACTCTAATTGTCAGATAAAATTTTGAGCAGGACTTATAATCCTTTCTTTCCTTCTATCCAATATGCCTGTGACCTGATGCATCTTGGAAGTACTCCTTTTGATTTTAGGAATTTTCTGATGAGTGTCATTGTATTCCCGTTTCCTGTTAAATAGAAAATAACATTATCATTATAGATAGCCTTTTTTTCTTCCCTTAAAAAATCAGTTAAGGATTCAATAATGACCATGATATTATTCTTTGGAGCATGGTAACCATATAAACTCAGGGTTTTCAGCGCTGAAGGATCTGCCAGTTCATGGAGGCAGCCAAATAAAAGGTTATTTTCTTCTGCAGCTTCCTTAATGGCAAGAGAACTTCCCAGGGATGTTTCATCACCAATTGAGAAATGCATTATCGCATCGGGATCAAAAAAGCGTTTTCCTCTGGGGATTAAAATTTTTATTGAATCTCCTGTTGAAAGTTTACTTATGAAATTACTTCCCACAGCTGCTGTATCATGAATATGAAAGAGAATGTCAAATGTACCGGCCTCTCTGTTGAAATTAAAAGGTGAGTAGTTACGGAAATCCCTGTCGTTTACCCTTATTCCTATGGCATAGGCCGGTTCGTAATGAACATCCTGCAAATCTGTGGCAAAGCGTATACAGTGAAGCTCATCAGTAACTTTCTTTTTATCGATAACAGTACAGTCTTTAAACTTTGAAGACCATACATTTTCTACAGTATCATTGATCCATTTTGGTAAGCTTGGCATAAATAATTTTTATAGCAAAGGAAGCTGTAAAATTAAAATATAGCGATAGCTGTTTCAGGGAATTAGATGGATTATTCGTGGGTTACTTTCCGTTTTTATTTTTATCCCGAAATTCTGACGGAGGCTGGCCTGCCAGTTTTGAAAATAAACGGCTAAAATAGGTATGATCATTATATCCCAACTCATAGGCAATTTCCTTTATCGTAAGATGGGTAAAAGCTAATAATCTTTTTGCTTCTATGATAATTTCCTGATGGATCCAGTATTGTGCGGGCTTTCCGGTCACTTCCCGGATAACTTCAGTGAGATATCCTCTTGAAATATTCAAAAGCTCAGCATATTCTGATGGACTTTTCGTGGTTTTAAAATTTTCCCTTACTCTAATTCTGAAAGCTCTTGCCAGCTGTAAAGAACGGTTTTCACCGGATGCTTCAGAGGCTGTTTCACGGGAATATATAAAAGCAAACATGCCCACAAAAGCATTCAATAAAGATTGAATAATCAAAAGCCCTTCTTTAGAGGTAAATGTTTCTTCAGTAAAAGAAGCCTCAAGCATAGCGGCAGATGTATTTATTTTTTCCATCCAGTTTTTATCAATTATAATGGGTTTCACTTCTTCCAGAGATTCTTCAAAAACAGCCCGTACGGTATCCGGAACCCAATCTGCCTTTACGGCTACAAACCAACCGTTTACATCTTTCATTAAGAGTCCCTGATGTACCTGATTAGGTAGCATACAAAAAATGGATGTATCCTGAGATTCTATAATTTTAAAATCAACCATCATTTTTACATGGCCGCTTTCCATACAGGTGAAAATATAATGGCTGTCACGGTGGATTCCTTTATCCAAAAGAAGATTTTCCGAATGGAGATAATGCTTATCCATTCTTTTAATAAGAAAATGGTGCTCAGAAATATCGCTTAAATCATAGGTAGGAATAGTATGCCTCATCTTTAGAAAGTGGATACACAAAGCTACAATATATCTTTCTTATCATATAGAAATTATTACTGTAAAAAGTTTAGCAATTAATCACATGAGCTAAACTGCAGAAAATTATTCTACTCCACGAACTCCATTTACTGTTGATAGGATGTAATGTCTGCCTTGCTACAGCGAAAAACAGAAACTGAAATCGTGGTGCTTTCCAGCTTTTATCGCCGTTCCTTTATGGGGCAGATGCTGAAAATGGGTGCTACGTGTACTTTTATTTTCAATCCGTTTAAACTTAAAATAAACTAAAGTGTTTATAGCATTTCACTCAGCTTTTGTGACTCAATTTTTAATTAGTTTAAACAGGCTTATCTATAAAGAATAATAAATTTTAAAAAAGAACAGAGCGTTATAATCATATAGCACTCTGTTTTTTATGCTAATTATGGATTGGCGGTAAGGAGATTGGAATCTTCAATTTTCTGTTCCGGCAACTCCTTTCGTTTTCTCCAGAAGAAGTATGCTACGATAGCTGTAGCGATGGGAAGAGCAATACCAAACTCGTCGATATAATAATTGGTATGTCCTTTGTCTACCGTAAGAGGTGTGAAAATAGCCTGGATAAAAAGATTATGGCTGGCATGTAAAATAGCCGCTGTCCAAAGGCTTCCGGATTTTAAGCGCAGCCAGGTGAAGATAAAACAGCATGCAAATATCATAACTGTAAAGCAGGTTAATGCAAGCCATTTGGGTCCGCCCGTGTTGTAATTGGAAAAAAGAAGAAGAGGATAATGATAAAGTGACCAGATCACTCCCATCCATAAGGAAGTTGCTGTATAGGAGTTTATTTTCGCCAGTTGTGGCGTAAGAAGTCCCCTCCAGCCAATTTCTTCACCCAGGGCAGAACCAACAGAACGTACCATTCCAAAACTGCTCATCAGGAGGATATACAGGATAATGGTTACTCCATCAGGAAGGTTCCAGCCCATCCCTTTTCCTGTTTCAGCCACAAATTCATGATTATAAAAACCTCCAGCACCACTTATCCAGATGATAAGGTAGGGGATAAGTGAATACAGCAGGGGAATACAATACGCTATCAGCTGATATTTGGTGAGACCCCATTTCCAGCCCAGGGAAGCAATAGGGATTTTTCTGATGCGACAGGTCAGCAGGGCTGCAATTGCAGGGCACCACATAACAATGGTTGCATAAGATATAGCTCCGCCTCCTAATTTTCCGGTAACAATACACATATAATAAACAGGCAGGCAAAACAGCAGGGTGAGCCCCAGATAAGTGGCGATATTTTTCCTGATATCCAATGGAGAGGCTGAAGTGTTTTCCATAAACAGATTGGTGTTTCGGGTTATATTAAATAATGTTTTATTGATTATCAATAAGATGTGATAAATATTTTTATTAAAATTACATTTATTTATAATACGATGGCCCATTTTATAGGAATTACTTTCCTGTTATAGTGCTTCAGCCTTTACTACTGAAAAATATGTAAATTAGCCTGCGAAAAATAATGAACATCTCTTTATAGAATAATCATACTATGTCCAAATTAAAAGCCGTAAGAGAGCAGAAAAACCTGACCCAGGAAGAATTATCAGAGAAGTCAAAAATTTCTGTACGGACGATCCAGCGGATAGAAGCGGGTACAGAGCCTAAAGGACATACACTCAGAGCGCTGGCACAAACCTTGGATATAGAAGAAAGCCTATTGCAGAATGCTGTCACAGTAAGTACTGATGAAGAAATCACAGAGAGTATTGAAGAATCACCGGAAATAAACTATTCTCTGATCAAAATGATCAATCTCTCTTCACTTTTATTTGTTGTGCTGCCACCCCTTAATATTTTGGTTCCCCTGCTGCTGATGCTTACAATGAAGCAGAAAAACAGTTTTGCGAGACAGATCATTTCGGTTCAGATGTTGTGGACGGCAATGGCCCCTATTGTATTTATGTTGGGAATCTTTCTAAAGCTCGGACGCCCTTTTACCCTGATCCTCATGATCCTGATTGTACTGTCTAATGTATTTATTATTCTCCGTAACGCAGCAGAAATTGACCGGAATAAAGAATTGTATTTCAGATTGAATTTCAGTATGATATAAAACTGTCAGGGCTTTGTCGGGTTTTTGTCGGGTTCATTTTGTGTGCTGAAACATACTAAAATCTAATCTTTGTCAAAAATATTAACAATGACAAAGTATACTCATTTTATACTTCCTTTTTTCATCTTTTTCTTTAGCAATACACAAGCACAAATAGAAAAAACTGACGCTTTGTACAAGACCATTATGTCCAGAGACAGTCTGCTTTTTTCAGTAGGATTTAATACCTGTAATATTTCTCAAATGGAGAATATTTTGAGCGACCGGCTGGAGTTTTATCATGACAAAGACGGTATGTCTGATAAAAAGAAATTCATGATCGATTTTAAAAACGGATTATGCAAGGCTCCGGAAATACACCAGGCAAAAAGAGTTTTAATTGATAAGAGTTCCGAAATCTATCCGATGTACCGGAACGGAAAACTATATGCCGTTATTCAGAATGGTAACCACCTTTTTTATGAAAAAGAAAAAGGCACACCTGAGAAATTGGGCGGAGAGGCTAAGTTCACCAATTTCTGGATGGTAGAAAATGGCAGCTGGAAACTGGTAAAATCCCTGAGTTTTGATCATCATGCAAAATCAGCAATTCAGGAGGATATTCCTGAAGATGACCAGGCGATTGAAAGCTGGTTGAAAGAAAATAAAGTCCCGGCACTTGGGCTGGGAATCATTGAAGAAGGAGAACTTAAACAGATAAGAGTTTTTGGAGAAATAAAAAAAGGAGTTCCGGCACCTTATAATACCTGTTTCAATGTGGCCTCACTTACCAAGCCTGTAACAGCAATGGTAGCACTGCGTCTGATCAGTTTGGGGAATTGGAATCTGGATGAACCTCTTGATCAGTACTGGGCAGATCCTGATATTATAAACGATCCAAGACACAGCAAACTGACGACCAGAATGATATTGAGCCATCAGACAGGCTTCCCAAACTGGAGATGGATGAATCCTGATAAAAAGCTGAGCTTTCAGTTTGAGCCGGGAACACAATATCAATATTCCGGAGAAGGTTTTGAATACCTGCGTAAAGCATTGGAAAAGAAGTTTGCGAAACCGTTGGACCAACTTGCCAAGGAACTGATTTTTCAGCCGCTTACCATGAATGATACCAATTATATTTGGGATCCTAATACAGAAGAATCGAGATTTGCGGTAGGATATAATAAAGAAGGAAAGCCTTATCCAACGGAAAAAAACAAAGCTGCCAACGCGGCGGATGACCTGCATACTACCATTCAGGATTATGGCAATTTTATGGTCAGTGTTATGAAAGGTAAAAATCTAAAGCCGGAAGTTTTTCAGGAAATGACTAAAAATCAGGTAAAAACAAAAGAACATAAATATTTTGGATTAGGTTTTGAAATCTATGACCTCGGGAATGGTGATTATGCCTTATCCCATGGAGGAGCTGATCTTGGAACACGCTGTATTGCCTTTGTACTTCCAAAATCAGGAAAAGGAATTCTGATATTTACGAATGCAGATAATGGGTATAAAGTATATGAAAAGCTGATGGCTCATTATCTGGGAGAAGAAGGAAAGAAAATTGCAGCTATAGAAAATAAATAATGTAAATGATCATAACAACAAATCCCTGCTTTTCACTTTAAAAACAAGGATTTGTTGTTTCAATATTTATTTAAAAATAGGAGAGGATATCACTCTTATTTTACCTTTTCTAAAAGATAGAGTTTAGCTCCGGAAAAAGCCAGTTTAGGCATCACATTACCTTCCAGGACCATTGTTTTGTTGTTGACATCAATAACTGAAATATAGTTGTTGGAGTTGTACTCTATATAGTTTTCCTTTTCCTTAGTTAAAGGGTTTTTTCCAAATTCAAGAGAATATTTTACCCAGTCCTCTTTCTCGGAACTGCAGTGTACCGGCTGGAATTTAGATTTTTTAGCCTTAAAAATGATCTGATCATAACTCTCTGTACAATCTGTACTGAATGAACTTTCGGGATTCTGATCTTTCGTAAAATCTTCAAAAGAACCACGGTATACACCCACTACTTTCCAGGTTCCGTCTAAACGGTCTTCATCAATCTTTCCTTTAGCTTTGCTTACGGCCCAGCTAATCCCATTCACGGTTCCTTTTACCGCCTTGTAGCTTACATTGACCGCTCCCTTTACCACTTTTGCGGCAGTAGATACTACACATGAATTTAATACAAGAACGGCTGAGGCGAGAAATATTATTTTTTTCATATTGTCAGGTTTTTTTATTTGCTGCGAAGATAATGTTTTTGAAAAGGATGGTTTAGAAATTTTATCATCATTTTCATTCCTTTTGGTCGGGCGATTCAGGCCTTTTAAAACTATAACCCAGATCATAATAGATCTTGTTTTCCTGCCTGGTTTTACCCATTGCCTGTACTTCTTCTCCAGGGAGCAGCCGTTTTTTCTCGATCAGGTTTTTCTTATATTTCTGTAAAGTAGGAAGCAGATAAGATATGGTAGTGACCTGATTCTGAACATTGGCATGAATAAACATCCATTCATCAGACTTTTTATTAACATAACAAGACAAAAAACCTCCTTGTTTTTTGGGACCGCTGTACTTCATTTTAAAGCCTTTTTGGACCAAAAGGCTGTCTCTGTTAAGTTTCCCGGGGATAATATCATACCAGATACTGGATGAGGTAAATGTCTGGGCAGAAGATATACAGGTTCCGGCAGCAAGAGCAATACCTAAAAGTATTTTCTGGCTCATCGTAATTGTTAGAATTAAAGTAAATATATTGCTTTTCATAACTTTTATTTAAATACCGGGATGTATTCCGGAATGTAGGCCTTTTCTTTTTTCAGAGTTTGAATATACTCTTTGCTGTATATGGCGAGACGGATGTTTGAAATATCAATCATTTTAGAATTTTTGTTTCCTGAATGATCGAATGAAAGGATTTCTTCCTCCTTTCCCTCTTTTTTAGACAGGATGTAGTAGAAATTTTCATTTTCCCAACAGCTTACTTTTTCAGATGAGCTGTCCTCAATAGGTACACGTTTGCTGTTTTTTTGTAGAAAACTCAACAGGTCTGAAAAATCATTTTTATTTCGTGAGGCCTTATTGGCATTCAGATACGCAAACTCTCCTTTATTGTTTTCCGCCATGTCCAAAGAAGGAAATACCACTTTATTTAAAATCGCTAAAGTATCTTTTGCTTCATCATAAGCTACTGTTTTATATTGATAGCCAAAATATTTGACAGGTTTCTTTTTCCTGCTCATCCAGTCATTGGTAGACTCAAGATAAAAGTCTGAGGGCAATCTTCCTTCTGATGCGTAGAAAGCCAACGTGTCTTTTTCAAACATAGCTGTTTCCAGGGCTTTTAATGCCGCGTTTTTATTCATCTTTTTGAGATCGGTTGATAAAATTTCATTAGTTTTCTGCAACCGCGATTGGTAGAACTTTGAAACACTAAATGTTTTATCCAGCTGATCTATCAGAAGGATATTCGTATCCTGAGCCTGGCAGGAATCCAAAAACAATAATAAGACCATAAAAGGAAGTATTTTATTCTGCATGTTTTTAATTATAGCTTAAATATAAAGATAGTTCATATAATATCTTTCAAATTTTATTCACTCTATTTTAGTGTTTTTTTAACTGTGGTTGGATTGGGTAAGTGTTCAGAAAAAAGAAGAAGTACCGGTCAGTAAAAATAAAGGCAACCTATTTTCCGTCTACATACCTCTTAAGATCAGAGATGCTTTTTATCTTCAGATCTTCAGCTTGTTTTCGGCGCATCATTAAGGCATATGCATTATTAAAACCAAGCGGCTTCAGCCATTGAATTCCATATTGTTTTTCAAATGCTGAGTTAACATATTGATAGGTTTTATCGGCACTTTGGGTAACATTTTTTAAAATTTGTGGCGTAGGCTGTAAGAGGACGAGAAGTCCGGTTCCCGTGTATTCAGGGTAAACATCAATAGCATCATTCATTAAGGCATCAAAACAGATTTTGGTTCCTCCCAAGCCTGTTTTTGTTTCTGCTTTATAGTCTGTATATCCTTCAATAAGCATAGTATACATCTCTGCAAGAATGTATTGTTCCCCAAAGATTTTTGAACCGATTCGCACCGTTCCTGAATTTCCTTTCCGGGGATTTTTATAGAGGTTATTCCGTATTAAAAAATCCTTTGCAATCTTTTCCGGGGTCTGGTTGAGGTGGTCAGATCTGTAATTCAAATCGGTCATAATAGAATCATTAAATTTTCCCGCCAGTAGATTTAAGGTTTCTTCCAGTTCCGGAAATTTTTTCAATGTTTTGGTTTTAATGATGGGAGCCGCAAAGTATGGGGGAAATATTTTTTTATCATCATCCAGTACATACAGGTCAAACGCTTTGATCCTCCCGTCCGTAGAATAGCCACTGATGAGGTCCAGTTCTTTTTCATAAGCTGCTTTATACATAATGGCATCATTGACAACCAATGGATTTACATTGAGCCCATATACAGAACGCAGACCGATATTACCATCCTGTCTTCCCATAAATTCCGGGGTAAAACCGGCTTTTATTTTATGAGGTGAAACAGAGGTCAGCAGATAACCGGCTGCCATGACAACAAGAACAATTGGTGCTATATATTTCAATTTCCGGAATACCAGATACCCCGATTTTTGTATCATGGCAATCACCTGATCCAATACAATGGCCAGTAATGCAGCAGGAATAGCGCCCGCCAAAATCATATTGGTATTATTAAGCGAAATACCCCCAAAGATAAATTCTCCCAGACCACCCGCTGCTACAAATGAAGCTAAAGTGGCTACCCCTACATTAATAACGGCGGCCGTCCTTATTCCGGCAATGATAACAGGCATAGCTAAAGGAAGTTTAACCTTAAAAAGCAGCTGCCTTCTGTTCATTCCCATTGCTTTGGCAGACTCAATCACAGCAGGATCTACGCCTGTAATTCCGGTATAGGTATTGCGGATAATAGGTAAAAGAGCATAGGTTAACAAGGCTGCAATGGCCGGTTTGGGGCCGATGCCAAATACAGGAATCATAAAACCCAGGAGGGCAATACTGGGAATGGTCTGCAAAATACCGGCAATACCGAGCACAGAACCGGAAAGTTTTCTTTTTCTGGCAATCAGTATTCCTAAGGGAAGCCCTACTATAATCGCCAGCAATAAAGACAGAAAAGTAAGGCCAAGATGCTGAATGATCTGGTTTAATAACTTTTCATGCTGTTCAGCCATAAACTGCCAAAGACTCTGATGCGTCATACGGTCTGTAATTTTCTGTAATGATTAAATGCTTTGACCAGATTTTCATACAGCCCCGTATGATTGTGATCTGAACTTAATTTCTGCAAGGCATTCCAGACACTTGTATTTTCTGAAAAGCCAGATTCGTAGTGCCAATCTTCAGTATTCAGGAAAGGGGCAATATCCTGTAAGGTCGCTACTTTATATTCCAGTAAAAGCCGGCTTTCAGCAAAAAAATCAAGGACGAAATTATTTTTAGGATGATAAAGCATTTCTTTTGGAGTACCGTTCTGAACAATTTTTCCCTGATCCATCAGGCATATCCGGTGACCTAGCTCAAATGCTTCCTGTACATCATGGGTAACCAATACTATTGTTTTGCTTTTAAGCTCTTCCAAAGATTTAAATTCTGAATGGATATCTGCTTTCGTAATATTGTCCAGGGCTCCGAAAGGTTCATCCATCAGTAAAACCGGAGTATCGGCAATCAAAGCTCTGGCAATGCCAACCCGCTGCTGCTGTCCGCCACTTAATTCATTGGGAAACCGGGAAAGTACCTCTTCCGAAAGGTGAAGCTTAGCTAAAAGTTCGTGAGTCCTTATTTCCGTTTTCTTTTTCTCCCATTTCAGCAGTTCAGGAACTACCGCAATATTCTGTTGAATGGTATAGTGAGGAAATAACCCGGAATGCTGCATCACAAAACCTATTCCCATTCTCAGCTCTTCAGCTTTCTGATCACGGATATTTTTGCCGTCAATCAGAATATTCCCGGAATCTGTTTCTATAAGCCGGTTGATCATTTTAAGAGTGGTTGTTTTACCACAGCCGCTGGTTCCTAAGAGCACCAGTATTTCCTGATCATAGGCCTGAAAAGAAATATGATCTACTGCGGTTTTTCCATTAAAACTTTTTGAAACTGATTCAACTGTAATCATTGGCAAAAATTATTGGGCAAGTCTGATTCCTGTAAACTGCCATTTTAAATAGGCTTGAAAGAAGTTTCGGTAGGTATTTCTGCTATGGCCGGCAGGTGTAGCTATGGAAGCACCACGCAAAACCATTTGATTGACCATAAATTTTCCATTGTATTCGCCCACAGCACCAGCTTCTTTTTTAAAATGAGGGTAGGGCAGGTAGGCCGAATTGGTCCATTCCCAGCGGTCTCCCCAGTTGAAATGATCCGATGCTGCTTCCCATTCTGCTTCTGTAGGAAGACGCATTCCTTTCCAGGATGCAAAAGCAGAGGCTTCATAGAAGTTGATATGGCACAGGGCATCATCAGGATCTACTTTCTGTAATCCGTTCAATGTATAATTCATCCATGTACCGTCAATATAATGCCAGTACAATGGAGATTCTGCCTGATTTTGCTTCACCCAATCCCAGCCTTCGGCATGCCAGTGCCTGAAATCTGTGTAACCGCCCGCTTCCATAAATGCTAAATAGTCACCATTGGTCACCAGCTGGCTGGCTATTTCAAAACTGGTAAGATAGACTTTATGTCTTCCCAGCTCATTGTCAAAACAAAACCCTTCTCCCTGAAAGCCTATTTCATAAACTCCTTCCGCAAAACGGAGCATCTGTGTATCCTCCTCCACGGCTGGTTTTAGCATTTTCTTCTCTTTTGTATAGGTGGGAAAGAGCGGATTATGCCCCAGGATATATTTAATATCAGTCATTAATAATTCCTGATGCTGCTGTTCATGGTTCATGCCCAGTTCCAACAGCGGCTCAATGGCTTCCATCATGAATCTGCTCTGAAGAAAAGCTTTCATATGCTCATCCACATATTTCCGGTATTGATAAATATCTGAAACAGAAGGCCGGCTGAGGTTTCCACGGTCGGTACGGATTACTCTTGCCCCAATAGTTTCATAATAACTGTTAAAAACAAAATTATACTGAGGATCGAAAACTTCATAGTCAGGAAAATAAGAAGCCAGAATAAAACTTTCAAAAAACCAGGTCGTATGACCGAGATGCCATTTCGGTGGACTTACATCAACGATAGGCTGTACTACATAATCCTCAATTTCCAACGGGGCACAGATCTCTTCTGAACGTCTGCGGATATCCGTATATTTTTTCACTATATCTTTTGTGGTGATCTCTGGTGTCATGTCTTTTAGTTTTAATGATGTAGTTTATATCGAATGCATCCAATACTTTTTTCAGATGCTTTACTTTTATTTTACCTGCCAGATACTGTCTACAAACCATTTTTTAGAATCTTTAATCTCTCCGGTTATGGCAAACCCTGCTTTCTCACCCAATGCTCTGATCTGTTCTGCAGAGAACTTCTGAGAAATTTCCATATCGATAAGTTCATGTTCTTCAAATGAAATGCTGATATTTCCAATTGTTACCTTTTGATTTTTAAGGCTTATCAGAAAGCTTCTGCAAGCTCCGCTTACAGGATCATAGGTTTGGTAATGCTGAAATTGTTCCAGATCAAAATTTCCTTCCAGTTCGTTATTGATGCGTGTCAGGAGATTAAGATTAAAGGCAGCTGTAATCCCGTCCTTATCGTTATAGGCATCCAAAATAATGTGGGGATTTTTTTTAAGATCAAACCCAACCAATACACGATCTTTTGGAGACAGGTTTTTATTCAGATGCAAACAGAAACTTTCAGCTTCCTCCAGGGACATATTTCCAATATTACTTCCTAAAAATAAAACCACTTTTCTTCTGTTGGATAATGAAGCCGCCTTTTGAAGCATCTCAAAATAATCACCTTCCAGGCAGGTTACTTCCATTGCCGGAAACTGACTGCTTAATTTTTTATAAAGTATGGAAAGGATATTTCCTGAAATATCTATGGGCATATACGTAAAGTCAGCTCCTTTTTTGACCAAGTATTCAAGTAAATAGGTAGATTTCATGGCATCACCTGCTCCCAATTCAATCAAATCGAAAGGTTCATTTTCAGGAATGAGAAGGTCTGCCAGTTCACCTGTTTTATTTTTAAAAATATCAAGCTCACAACGGGTAAGGTAATATTCAGGCATAGCCATAATTTTCTGGAAAAGACGATCTCCAATTTTATCGTAAAAGTATTTTGAAGATAACTTTTTGGGAGTGCTTTGTAAGCCGTTTAAAACATCCGGACGAAAATAATCAATAGAATAATTTTCAGTTTTAGCATGTGAATCTAACTGTACATTCATAGGTCTTATTTTGTGTGGTTTTTAGATAACTGCAATTATCTTGCCTTTCAAAACATCGAATTCCTCTGATATTTTATTAATTTAAATATAGACAATTTTATTTTTAATAGATTTCATCATGTTTTTAAAATATATGGGACTTTTTTCTGGAAAAAACGTATGAGATTCATGGATTGATTTGGAAATGTAAAACGCTCTTGTAAAAGGATTTGTAAGGGATTTTTAATAGGTATTATAGGTTGGAAAACGCAAGGGCGCAAAGATTTTTTAATAATGTGCTGTTTTAAGGCGCAAGGAAATCAAAGATTTCCAGCAAGTATTCTGTGATTTATGTAACGCAAAGGAATAGTGATTAGAACGTTTTATTATAAGGCAACAAAGAAGAGCAACTTTGTCGCTGAATAAGCTGTATGAAAAAAACGTAAGCTTCATCAAAATCGACTGGAATGGCATATAATAGATATGTAAATCTATGTGAGTTGCCTGGAGAAAGCTATAACCACAAATCGAAGATGCAACGTAGCCGAAAGTCACAAAAAGTTTAGGAACACTTTAGGAGAATGGAGTTACAAATAAACTACTGAGAAGTTCACATAAATTTTTTGAAAATCTCTGATTTTCTTAAAGTGTACTTACTAATATGTCATAAGTTCCTGACTTTCTAAAGTGAACTCAAGTGTTTAAAAAAAATATCAGAAAAATGTACTCAATCTGTGGAGAAAAATTAATTTTCTTCAAGCTTTATTTTATTGATTAACGGATTGGCATACATCGACAGGAAATGTTCTTTTGAAATGGGATCTGACGGGTCAATACGCATCTCCAGTCTTCGGATAAACAGTTGTTTTTCCTGTTCAGTATACTGTGAAGCATAGGTATGGGTATTGTGAAGCAGATCATAGGCTATAAATTTCGTTGGCCATAGCTTATAATTCCGGATAATGGAATCATCAATGATCTGTGCAACAGCCTGGAGCTGCTTATTTTTATTCTCAATGGTAGCTGCAATATCATCCAGTTCTTTGTCAATGACATGACCGGCATGCAGATGAATTCTTTTCTTTTGACCCAATATACCACTAAGCATGGTGGTAAAATCTTCATTTTTACCTTTTATGTATTCCTCTTCCCTGTGTTTGGCCAGAAGTTGAGGCATTTTTAAAGAATCGGTAGGGTCATATTCATAGGAGATGGAGATGGGAACAATCTTTAAGGATTTAAAATAATCCGTCAGGGACTGATCTCCCGCTGCCATTGCCAGCATTTTTAAAACCCCTTGCTGAGTAGCATCATTACCGTCTTTGGCACGGCCTTCACGCTGGGCAATCCATACGGAACGCTTTTCCTGGTGTAATTGCTGCTCAATATATTCGGACATGATCTGTGAACTTTTAAGCTGATCACGCAGCGACAGCCCTCTCTGAACTAAAAAGTTACGGTTCAGCTTGGCCAGCACATTCAGGAACTTTCTCCCAACAAGGTTGTCACCAATGGCTGAAGCCGTCATAATGTGGCCGCTCTCCAGTAATGCCAGGTTAAGCAGTGAAGTATCCAACACAATATCCCTGTGGTTCGAAATGAAAAGGTAAGGGGTATTTTTATCCAGCTGATCGAAACCTGAAGTCGTCAAACCATCAGAACTTTTCGTAAGGATCTGACGAACGGTCTGTGCTATAAAATGCCTCTGAAAATCACTGATGGAATGAATATTTTTAAACTGTTCCAGCCAAATTTGCTCATCCGTATCTGGAAAAGTAAAATTCATCAGCGCTTTCATCATAGGGTCGCGGGATACACTCCCTAACGCTTCATTCACCTCCTGATCATGGAAATACCGGATTTCATCAAACTTCGACATGCAATTATTTAAAATTTAAAACCTTTTTGCAAAAGAACAAAAATTATATGAGAATGCTGTAGAATGTAGATGAAAGTATTATGATTGGCTTAGAAATTGGAGAAATCATTTGGTGAATAGAAATAGACCTTACCATTGTTCTACTATATTTAAACCACAAAAAGTCACAAAAGCTTTTATTTAAAACACTTTAGTTCACTTAAGTAAGTTTAGAAGGATACTGTATAATAAGTTCACATAAGAAGAAAATCAAAGATTTTCATAAAACTCATGTGTACTTCTCAGCAGTTTGATATTAACTAAAAAAATCTTAAGTGTACTTTTATTAGTAAAGCTTGTTACTTGAAATTACTTAAGTGCTTAATTCTTTTGTATCTTTTGTGGTTCAACTATATTTTGAACCATTAAGAATTGTGAAGTTATTAAGGCACGTTAAAGTGAAAATCAGAGATCTTAGGTGAGTTTAGATTCCTGCGGAATGACAAATGCTATGCTTTATCTATCGGCAAACCTTGTCATTCCCTAGGAATCCCAACTCCTTTATTCCAATCATCTTAATTTATAAAATCAGAATTTCTACTAAGTTGATTTTCATTTGTATTATTTTTTGTTATTTATAATATTTATGGAATTTTATAAATTGTAAACGCTTAATTAGTTTACATTTTTATATAATTTTGCATTTCATAAAAATACAAAATTATATAAAGGAATGCCTGCGCTAAATTTTCAAGATAATGATGCTAGTTTGGAATCTCAATGGAGGGCAATTATTCTTTTTGGAAAAAATTCAGCCACCTATAAATTTGCTTTTGCAAAATCTTTATTAGAATTAGTGTCATTAGAAAAAACAGCAGTATCTCTTCAGGATATTGCTCCATCCTATGTTCAAAGTATATTGCAACATTTAAAACAGAATGACAAACAGGGAAATTCAAATTCAAGTGCATTTCTAGAGGCTTGCAGAAAGTTTAATGAAGATAAAATAGATAATGACCACCTGCTGGATATTACAATAAAGCATGGTTTCAATAATGTTATAGACGCTTTTCATACTGTTAATGGTAGCTTTGTTAATGATGTTTTTTATCTTAAAGATTACAATGGAAGTCAAAAGAATATTGTGATTACAGATAGTCTTTTGTCTCTCAAAGACAGTTTGCAGTTTACCAATTTTAATCAGGAAGTAGATGCCCGTTGGAATTTAGTAGAAACGGCTTGGAATTTAGAAATTAATCCTAATCTTTTGGAAGTAAGATTGGATGAAGAATTGAACCTTTTGTTCTTTGAAAACCGAATAATGAAGCGCAAAAATATTTCTTCGGCCAGAGATTCATTAAATGGATACCAGAAAGGAAAGTGTTTTTATTCTTTTCAGGATATATCGATAAAAAGTGATGATGACAACCTTTGTGCTATAGACCATTTCTTTCCGCATGTTCATAAAATACAATTGAATGATAATGGAGCTAACGTAAATGGGTTATGGAATTTAGTATTAACAGATCAGAAGGTTAACAATCATAAAAAAGCCAAAATTCCGGATATAAAATATTTGGAAAGACTTTATAAAAGAAATGAATTTTATATTGCCAGTAAACACCCCTTGGGAGAAACTATTGTCAATCAAACAGGGAAAACAGCAGATGAACGTAGACGGTTTTTGCAAAAGCAATATGATTTATCAGTAAATTTAGCCATTCAGAAATGGAAACCCAATATTGAACTTGAACCTTTATTCTAATGAAAGATTTTACTGATATAGCTGAAGACAAAATAATTTACAGAGGAAAATTTTTCTTTATTATTGAAGATGGTTTTCCTGTTTCACCTGGTCATTTGCTTATTATTTCCAATGAGGTAAAAACTGACTTTTTTGCATTAAGCACAGAAGAAAAAAATGATCTTCCAGTTATGATTGAAAAAGCAAAAGATATTATTTTATCTCAATATCAACCCGATGCCTTTAATATTGGTATGAATTGCGGTGCTGATGCCGGGCAAACTGTTTTTCACTTTCATTGTCATCTTATCCCGAGGTATAAAGGTGATATGGGTAATCCTAGAGGAGGGGTGAGGCATGTGATTCCGAGGAAGGGAAATTATTGAATATATTACTTAGTAGAGAGTGTGTTTGGATTCAATTTGTAATGCAGAATAAGATCTGTATTGATATAAAAAATCCAGTAGTGATAAATTTTAAATTATCTCTATCTATTCACTAAAAATAAATTACCTCAAAACCCTTATAAAAATCCCTAAGACATTAAAGTCAACAGTCTCTTCATCCCTAAGAATAATAGGTTTAAAGTTAGAATTATTTGACCTTGGTAATAATATTATTTCTTCATGATGCCAACCTTCTTCATCTGTCGTTTTTTTGCTAGAATATTCCTTAATTGTGTAATTACAGCCAAATTCTGTATCCGTGATATTTCTACTTTCAACTAAGGTAATTAATCCAGTACGTGATCCTCCTGTATATTTTTTAAACAGACAAATACTACCATTAGGTATAATTTTATTCATAGACTCACCTACCACAGTACAAGCAAAATAATCCTCTTTGTCAACTACTTCACTTAATTCTATGAATTTTACATTTTCCAGTTCCTGCAATTCGGAAAATAATCCTGCCGCAATATTTAGATCATAGAAAGGAATTGAATTTTCAGTAGGGATATCCATAAATTGTAATAAGTTTTCTTTTAGAGTAGGATTAAAAGGTTGAATAAATTGACTAAAGAAATGTCTTAAATTGTCATTACAAACATACATATAAGTTCCCTCGATCCCTCTCAATAATATTGTTTTATAAATACTAATAATGAAATCTAATAATTCGGATTCATTTTGAATAGAATTTTTTCCATTCTTATCCTTGTATTTTTGTTTGTCTACAGTGAATTTTCCAAGTTCAAAGTCATAATCCAATTCTGGGCCTATAATAATTCCTGCATAGTTAAGGTCATAGCCTTGTGTTGTATGGATGCATCCTACTTCATTAATAGAGTTTGGAGAGTTAATCCAATCTACAGAAATACTGTTCCATCTTAGTTTGTTTTCACCAATAATAATATCATATGCTTCAGGGTTTTTACTTGAAATCCATTCCCAAGCATATCCTGCGACTATTCTTGACAAACTATGAATTCCATTCTTCTTTTTTATCCGGTCAACCATTTCTGTCAGATCATTAAAAAGATAGAATTCGTAATCATCTGTTTTGTAATGCTCTAAAGGAAGCTTTGAGGGTTCGTCAAAAAGGGTGTGAATTAATTCTACATATTTATTTCCACCACGAACACGAAGTTGTGTCTTTAATTTTTCAACTCTTGTATAAAATTCTGATTCTAACTTTTTGAAACTCTCTTTAAGAGTGTCTGAGGGTTTTATAGATTGATATTGATCATAAAAAATGATTGATTTACTACTTTGCATAATAACCCAATCCAACTCTGAAGATGTAAATTTATTTAATCCTAACTTCTCAGAATTAGAATCAAATGTTCCAAAATAAGAACCTAAATTCACTCTCCTTCTCAGGCGGTGCCCTTCATCAACAATTATAAGATCATATTTATTTTTTGCCAATTCTGATGGTCCAATCACCATTTTAGCAGACAAACCATTCACATTTTTAAAAACATTAGAAATGGTTTTTCTAAATGAAGCCATAGGAATAACCAAAGCCATATTTAAATCAGCAAATTTGTCTTTCACCTCCTTTAGTAATGAAAAAAGCTCTTCATCTTCTTCATCAAAATCTGCATAATTAAAATCTTTTAAATTAGTTTTCAGTAATTTGAATAAAAAGATGGCTAAAATAGATTTGCCAGTTCCTGCTCCTCCATGAATGAGACTCACTTTAGCTTGTTCATCCAATAAACAGTTAAAAATCAGTTTCAAGCTTTTAATCTGTTCTTTAGAAAGAGATTTATAAGGTGAATATTTAAAAAGATCCGAGTTATTAAGATAATCTAGCGAATGTCGCGTAATGCCTAGCTGTCTGAGTTCATCCCAGATATCTTTGAATAATTCCCAGTATACTTTCTTTTCATGATATTGATGATTAGAAATTCCAAGATTACCATTTTGAAGTACATATTCGCCATCAGCTGAAATATACTTAATCAGATTTGCCTCCAAATCTAATGTAGCAGATTTATGGAAGAGATCACTTAAAATAAGATTTATTGAAGTAAGCTGTTTCTTTTCTTCCGACTTTAAATGTGTATTTATTCTAGTTATTACATCTGTGGTCTCTCCAACATAAGCAGATTTATTATGTTTATTCTTCAGTAAATAAACTATGGGCCAGGCTATATAATCTTTATGATTATTATTTATTTCTGTGAGGTGATCAAAGTTATATTCCTCTGTAATTGTAAAGTTTTTCATCTTAATACTTACAATTCATCGTACTTATTAGATTTCCCTTTTGCTTTGTCTACAGGATATTTTTCGCCATTTTTATGAAGCTTTTTTAAAATAATATTGTTGATATTTATATTATTTTTGTCTGCAAGAAGTAATCCATACATAAATACATCAGCTAATTCTTCTTCTAATTTATCTATATTAAATTCTTCATTTTTTTTCCATAGGAAAACTTCCAAAAGTTCAGACGCTTCAATGGATAAAGCTATTGCCAAATCTTTTGAATTATGAAACTGTTCCCAATCACGTTCATCACGAAATTTTATGAGTTTTTCTACTGTACTTTTGTCTATCATGAGTACTATTTAAAGGCGAAATTTGATTCAACCTTAAAAATAGTAAAACTTTAGCATAATCATCTTAAAAATATAGGTTTATTCGGTGAATTTTTACATATAGAGATTCATTCGAGGTTTCAAAGTATTACAATCATTTAATAAATAATGTAAAAAAGTATAATGATATTAGCCTAAACTACTGTCATGACACGACACATCCACCTCCTCAACCTCCACACCGGCAAATACACAAACACCACAGACAAAATCCCAGCCAGTATCCCCACCACCACAGCCATTGCCGTAGCATCCAGCTTATAATCCTTTGAAAAATTATACTGTCCTAAAAAAAGCATAGCTAATACCAAAGAACAGGTAATCACGCCATGCAGAATACTCAGTTTGGTCATTAACTTTTTAATATTCAACTGTTCATCTACGGTGAACTCAATGGCACCTTGTCCGGCAGCATCGGTTACTCTTTTGATGATATCAATCGTGAGGACAACGGGGAGAAATAGTGCCATGGGTAGGGTAAGGCGGGCCAGATTCTGTTCTCCGGAGAAGAAATGGGTGTAGCCCAATTCTTTAAAGCTAGCATAGGCGATAATGAAATTGAAGAATACATTGGGAAGGACATAATAGATCATCCGCTTTAATAAAAAGCGTTTGAGGGTGGTTTTCTTTAGTTTTTTAGGTGGTTTCGGTTTTATTTTAAATTTCATAGGGGCGAGGTCATCAGCTCGATGGCTTTATCTTTAATTTGATGGGCTTCTTCTTTGGGAAGGAAATTTTCATTGGACATAAAGGTGAAATCCATCTGTTGGTTGTAGGTGCTGGCTACCCAGGTATTGGAATTCAGCCATGGAAATGCCACCGTAGGACTGAGGATGGTTTCCACTTTAAAATGTCTGTACTCACTTGGGATATTGATTTTTCCCATATTGGATAGGGTAACATCATGTCCGCCTTCACTGGATTTCAGCATATTGATCATCCGGTCAACGATGGGGTGCATATGTTCACCCATCCACAGGAGTTCACGGGCTTCCATCGTATTGATTTTCTGAACGAGGTCTTTTTTAATTTCTTTGGCGTTGTTCAGGATGTTCCGGCTGCCTCTTTTCAGGGAAAGTTCCACTGTAGGAGCAAAAGCAAACAGATGGTCTTCTTTGATCTCCGGAATAAAATGGCGCACATCTACAGGGCTGATCACTTTACCTTTGGCTTTTTTGCCCTGTATATCCTGGAAAGCCTGCATTACGGAAGAACATAGTAAAGCATGAACGGAAATGCCATTGGCTTTACATTTTTCAGTAATGTGTTGGGTAGTGGCAGGATCCAGCTTCCAGTGAATCGCATAGTTGTTTCCTTTGTTTCTTTTTTTACTTTTTCGCTGGATAGAAAAGAATATCCTGGCGAATAATAAATAAAGCCTGGCTTTGTATTTTTTTCGGCCTGCATTGAAATCTGAAGGCAGAAAATCATCTACGGAATCAAATGCCTGATAGGAGACTAGTTCAGAGGATGGATCATCCAGCAATGTAAGGAGCTCGCGCATAAGGGTAACACCGGTGGTTCCGTCAGAAATACAGTGGGGCATTACCCACATGATTTCGGAGACTCCGTTTCCTCTGATCCATACTATCCTGGCCATAGGCGCTTTTTCTTCGTCAAATAAACGGAACCATTCTTTTTCAGACTCCAGCAGCCAATCCTGATCGGTCTGTCGCTCAACCATACGGAGTGGAATAGGAGTGATCTCTTTTTCTTCAGCAAAAAACGGATATTTTTCGCTTTGGGTATCTACCACCACCCGTAGTAAAGGGTGTTTCTGCTGGATTTTTTCCAGGGCTATCCTGAAGTTCTCCTCCTGGAGTTCTCCATTAATCCTGGCGGTAAACACACAGTTTAAAGGGGTATGAGGATCCACATACATGATCCTTTCCACCATCATTAGTTTTCTTCTGATCATGATACGGCGATATATTCCAGTTGTACTTTGATGATCTGCATCACTTCATCACGGATGGCCAATGCTTCGGTATAAGGAAGATATCCTTCACTTCCTACAAGGGAAAAGTCCATTTTTCCACGATAGGTAGAAACCACCATCGTCGTTGTATTCCCCAACGGACCAATGACTGACGGACTGAAAATAGTATCTACCGAAAACTCTTTATACTCATGAGGAATCTGGATGCGTCCCAGGTTGGAAAACATACAGTCGTTGGAGGATTTTCCGTTCTTTAGAAGCTTGGTGAAATTATTCAAAGCATCATGGCCGGATTCCATTACCATCATGGTAATATAAGGATTGAGCTTGGACGTTTTACGCTCTACAGAGGACTGCATGGAACGTAGGTTTTCCAGAAAACTCATCTTTTCATTGGAGGAAACCACAATCATCAGCCCAAAAGCGAAGATGTGGTCATTTTTGATCTGGGAAGCAAAACGTCTGATGTCTACGGGGCAGGAAATCTTGTTAAAGGCTGCAGATCCTTTTACTTTTCTGAATGCCTGAAGCAATGCCGCACTTAAAAACGTGTTCACGGTAACTTCATTGGATTTGCAGTAAGAAATCAGCTGCTGGCTTACCGATTCATCCACTTTCCAGTTAATCAGATAATCGTCCTGCCGGTCAACAGCTTTTTTACCTACAGGGATAAACCTGATGGCCGTTGCTGCCAGTCTGCCGATAAATTTAGCCTTCAGCTGCTGCTTAGGGCTGTTTAAAATATGGGCGGGAACGACATCCTGAATTCCCAATATAGGATTTTCTGTCCCAATATCAGTGGACGGATTATCGAGTGTTTTTAAAAATTCATCTAAAAAAGCCATTGCAGAGCCGCCATCACATAAACAGTGATGGAATGCAAAAAGCATATCTGAAACTTCCTCCCCTTTGATCCATACAAACCGGATCAGGGGAAGTTTTTCGTAATTGAACAGGGTATGCCATTCTTTCGTGGATTCTTCCTGCCATTGGTTTTCATGCTGGCGGGGTATGATCCGCACGGGAATGGATATAGAGGTTTCCTGTACATCAAACCATGGAATATTTTTTTCATCATGGATGATGAGTGCCCTCAGCCATGGATGTTTTTTTTGAATCTGGGCCAGGGCCCGCTGGATGTCTGCAAGCTTAAAGGTTCCTCTCAGCCTGAAAGGAATCACTGCATTGAAAGGTTCTGTTCCGTCTCCCAATAGCATACGTTCTCCGAATAACAATCTTCTTTTCATATGTAGATGTCTATCTTTTTTATTAGGTCATATGCAACCGCGTCGTTTTTATCAGTGTTGAGTCTGTAGATCATGGCGATTTTCATAGGCTATACAGAAGCTAATGTGGAATGTTCCTGTACAAAGTTTTCTAACAATTCTACCGCTTTATCGTTACCGCCCGCTGTATGGAAAGTATGCTGAACTTCCATAGCGGCAGCCCTGTATTTTGGATTTTCCAGTAATTCAAAAACGGTTTCACGAAGCGCTTCCACACGAAGTCGTTTGTATCGGATACTGATTCCGCAGTCGGCCTGTTCGATTAATTTGGCGATATGGAAATGATCATAAGCGATAGGCGTAATCAGCATAGGCAGTCCGTTTCTGAAGGTATCGTTAACGGTATTGAAACCACCGTGGCAGATCACCATATCTATTTGCTGCATGACCGCTGATTGAGGGACGAAACTGTTCACAATAAAGTTTGAGGGCCATTTTTCAAAGATCTCCGGTGGAGTAGCCGCAATCACTGTAACCGGCTGATCAGCAAATGCAGCAATAATCTTTTCAAAGAAAGCTTTTCTGATGTCCACTAATAATGTCCCTAAGGATACAAAGATCTTTGGAGTGATAGAAGCATTCAGCTTATCCCAGTCAAAAGGAGCATCATTGGGACGGCCTTTTACCGGACCTACAAATTTCATATGAGACGGAACGGTTTCAAAACCGGCAAAAGCCTGTGAGGTAAACACCATATTTAATTTATGAGAATGGATATAAATGCCTTCCTCATGGATGCCTACTTCTTTCTGAAGGTCCTTGATCAGGTTTTGCTGCCATTCCCAGATTTTTGGGGCAGATTTTTCCGTGTCTCCCATCACATCCGGTGGAACAGGGGTTGTGGTGACACAAGGGATATTATGTTTATGAGCGAAAAGGGCTCCTCCAAAACTAATACAGTCATTCACGATGACATCAGGTTTCCAGCTTTCTGTAAGACGGGTTAATCCCGGCATCATCATCTTGGCAAACGGGACGTAGGTTTCTTCCAGTGCCAGTTTCATCACTTCAGGTCCGGAACATGCCGGTCCGTCGTCCTGCCTTTTTAAAATACGGGCGATTTCATCCTGATACGGAATAAGGTCTTCTTCAGGATAATAATAAGAACCTCCTTCCGGAATATGTTTGCTGTCTAAAGGGGTAATCCCAAACCATTTTACTTCATGGCCACGCGCAATCAGACTCGCTCCTACACTTAAAGTAGGGCTGACATGTCCGAAGAACGGCGGCACAACAAATAAGAATTTAGACGGTTTCTCAGGTTTTGAAGCCCTTAATATAGCTTTTTCCAATAAATCTGCTGCAGTCGCTGAGCCTCCCGCTTCCACAAAAGACTGTCCCACTTTTTGGGCGGCTTCACGGTAGCCTGGATTATTTAAAATCTGATGGACGGCATCTCTCAGGTGGTTGGCTTTGAACCGGTTGAAGTTAAGACGTTCCCCTGCTTCTGTACGCACAACGCGTCCTGCCACATGTGACTGGTCGTAAGCGATAGGAATGACTACCAAAGGAATACCATTGGATAGCGTTTCGGAAACGGTATTGTGACCGCCATGGCAAACCACACCATCCAGATGAGGTAAGAGATCCAATTGAGGAACCTGCTGATACACCATAAAGTTTTCCGGCCACTGCTCGAAAAGTTGTGGATCAGAAACCACTACAACCGTTACATCTTCATCTTTAAAAGCATCAATAACCTTTTGGAAGAATGCTTTTTTATGATCGTGATCGAAAGTGGTTCCGATGCTTACTAAGATCTTTTTGTTGGTAGCGCTTTTTAATCTGTCCCAATCGAATTCACAAGAGATACGGCGCTCTGTAAGAACCGGACCTGTAAATTGGTACTGAGAAGGCAAATCCTCCATGTCACCAAAGAAATAAGTGGAGGTCAAAACAAGGGTCAACAGGTCAGAAGTAGCAAGGGAACGCTCTTCATTAACGCCAAGTTCTTTCTGTAAATCGATGATCTGATTCACTTCCCATTCGTGTACCTTGGGCAGCTCATTCATGATTTTAATGGCAGCCGGAGCAGTAACAGAAGTGGCATAAGGAATTCCCAGTGCTTTTGCAGCTATAGGTGCCGCAAAAAGCTGATGGTCTCCGATAATCAAATCAGATTGGTATGTTTTAAGTAGGGCAACGATACCTTTATAACAATGTCTGTTCAGAGGAATAAGGACATCTTCGTAAAGGAACTTGATGCTGTCTATTCCGTAGACTACTTTTTTTGAAATAATATCAAGATATTGTTCGCTCTCTTTCTTTTCTGCGTCAGACTGATCGTATTGGATCAGTAATAATTTTCCTCCTGCAGGAAGCTTAGCCTCCAAACTAGGGTCAAGGCTGATCCAGGCCACCTCATGTCCTCTTTCCAGCAGCGTAGCCCCGATGCTTAGAGTTGGATTGACGTGCCCGGTCAATGGTGGAACTATAAATGCAAATTTAGCCATGGTTTTGTGTTAAAATTTTAGATAAAAAATGAACGATAGTTTCTGCGATGAGATGAGGTTCCTGTATCGGGATATTATGATCACCGGGAATCAATTCAAGCTCGGAAGTGCTGATCTGTGTCTGCAACCATTCTCCTGTAGGCCTGCAGTTGGACTCTGAACCATACACTAACAAAGTGGGAACCGCCAGTTCGGTAAGAGGTGCCTCACCAAGAAAATGTTTTTCCCTGATCATATCTGCCTTAATGCTGGTCTGGTTAAACAGAAACTCATACATACGATGGTTTTTTTCCATCTGTCTTTTCCCCATCTGCACTTTGGTTGTATCCGTAAAATTGGCTACATAATGTTCAAGGAATTCCTTGCTGTACTCATCAATAATATTACGGGCCTTTTCGTCCTGAGGATCCGGTGCTTCCATAACAGCCAATTGGTTGACGCGATCCGGATATTCTAATGCTGTTTTCAAAGCGATAAGACCTCCGAAACTGTAGCCTACCAAATGTACTTTTTCCAACTGAAGATGATCTATTAAACTAATCAGATCGGATGACATGGTATCGAGATCATATCCATTGAGAAAACGCTCACTCATGCCGTGGCTTTTCAAGTCGTACATCACTACATGGAAGTGCTTTGCCAGGATAGGGGCAATATTAAAATAATAAATGGACAGATTGCTGAACATCCCGTGGATCAGCACCACGGTTTGTTCGGCATCTTTGTTGAGTTCCTGTATATGAACTTGCCTGTTATTGACAGTGATTATTGGCATTCGTAGATATAATTGATGATCATACTAAGGTCAAGATTGATCAGCTGGTCCAGGTCCATAGAGGACAGCCAACCGGTAAAATCAATCTGATCGCCAAAATGCGCTTTGATTTTTTCAGAAAAAGAGACAATTTCTATGCTGTCCATTTCCAAATCCCTGGTGAATGAACTTTCAGGAGTGATGTCCATTTCTTCTACAAATTCTGCGCCTATCACTTCAGTAATAAAACCTTTTAAAAGAGTAAATAGTTCTTCGTG
The DNA here is from genome assembly GCF_024586575.1 of Chryseobacterium sp. WG23. Classification (NCBI taxonomy): domain Bacteria; kingdom Pseudomonadati; phylum Bacteroidota; class Flavobacteriia; order Flavobacteriales; family Weeksellaceae; genus Chryseobacterium; species Chryseobacterium sp. WG23. Next base: position 64,719 of record NZ_JALCZE010000007.1, on the reverse strand, counting down.
GTTCAATTTTAATGTTGGGTTTACAATGTCCATCCGATAATATAATTTTGATGTTTAATAGTTTTGATTTCAATAGTGTTGATCCACAAGTGATCATCTTTTATAAGTTCGACTTCGAAGGCCTTAGGATTTCCTTTCAGTCCTGAACCCAGAAACTTTCCGTATGCTTCCTTGGCTACCCAGAAACGGGTCGTCCATTCTGCCTGATCTCTGTCTTTTAATAATGCTAATTCCTTTTCGGTAAATACCATGTCGTAGAATCCGGAGCTGCGCTCTTCAATGAGCTCCATATCGATTCCTACAGATTTTCCATACCGTGCTATTCCTACCGCATCTTTTCCTTTATGAGCCAGTGAGATATGAATATTTTCTGTAAAATCACTGATGAGGTAAGGTTTCCCCACTTCATCGGAACGGATTTCAAAAGTAATCGGGAAGCAGGCATGATCTTTTTCCTTGCGAAGAAGATTTCTTACGGCATCCTTTACGGCTACACGGCTTACCATCCAGTTTTTCTTTTTATTAGGCAATAGCTGCTGCTGAAATTGTTTTTCCGTTTGGTTGAAATATCTTTTGAGGATAAAATCCCACGAAGCCACTCTGGTATACGCCTGATGGAAAAAGAATACTTCAGGGGCAATTTCCTCCGAAAGGCGGTTGTGCAGCGGTGACATAGAAACATTCCATAACGCAGCATCGATTTCCAATCTTCTGTTTTGCCAGCCGGTGATGGCACACCAGACTTTTCCGTCTCTTGTAAGGACGATATTGGCTGTTGCAAATTCATCATTAAGCTCGGTAAGCATACAGGTACATTCAAAAATACCTTCCTGGTCATGCATATCACCAAAGAATTCAATGTCTCTGATCTTCACCGGGAATGCAATACGGTCTTTCACTAATGTAAGCTGCAGCCAAAGTCCGAATAATTGTCCTGCATTGTCCAGTAAAGAGCCTTTACCGCCATTTCCTTTGATCTTCCCTACAATACCTTTAGTTCCTACTGATGAAATTTCAGTAATTCCCTGATACTTTTCTCCGTGGAACATATGCATATCATAAATTTCTTCAGGAGTTCTTTCGATAGGCAAAAGATCACCCACGGAAAGGTTGAAGTCAGGGGTAGGTACCGGAGATGATTTTAAAATCACTTCTGCATTCGCAAAATTCTCGATGTCCAGGTAAGCATGGTGAGAGGAACGCCATTCTCCCTGTACTGTTTTTTCAAAAGGCTTGGCTACATTCATCCATTGGAAAACACTTACATTCATAATTTTATGAACCTGTGTTCCCGGTATTTCTGCTTCAGCAATTTCTGCCAGCTGCTCAAAAATCATGGTCATCGGGATGACCGGTTCCATATCAGCGACATGGGCCCATCCTTTAGGCTGTCTCAATAAACTGTGATCGATAAGATAAGGATGACTTTCAAGAGTAACATACATATCTTTGGAGAAATGGGTGCTTCTCGGTGCCTTAGCAGCTACAGGAGCCGGACGCTGGATAGTAATTTCCGGACGGTTCTGGAAAAGTGTTAGCACTTCTTCCTGCATACGGATCATATCTGCTACATTGTCCTGGAAGGCCTGTACAAGTGGATGGCCGCTTTTTGCAGCAATAGGCGAAGCGGTATATTGTTTGGAAGCCTCAAAAGAGGGAACCAGGCTTTTAATTTCTTTGAAATTACGGATAATAGGTGACCCCAATTCCAGTTTGATCCCTTTTCCTGATGGTTTTTTTTCCTGATTCTGAATCTCCAGAAAATCAAGGGCAATCGTCTTTCCTTCCACAAATAATGAAGCTACTACACGCTGCAGCTGAGACAGTGCAGATCGGGTAGGGACGCTGGAAGCAATCGTACTGAATGCTTTTCCTTTTAGGGTATCATCAATGAAACCAATCAGTCCTCCGGTACCCACCTGGATAAAGAATCTTGCCCCTTCCTCATAAAGCTTATCGGTCAGCTCCCGGAAGCGAACAGGTTGAACAAGATGCTCCGCACTCAGTTTTCTGATCGCATCCTGATCTGAAGGATAGGGCTCCAGGGTAGTGGCAGACCATAACGGGATTTTGGTCTTTTGGAATTGTGCCTTTTCCATACCCGCTAAAATCACATCCAGTTTATCAGCGATAAAAGGAGAGTGAAATCCGGACTGGAACGGCAGGATCTGATGGAAAATCTGTTTTGACTTTAAGAGAGGCACCACTTCATCCAATGCAGCATTACTGCCACACAGGATCACCTGGTTAGGACAATTGTCGTTAGAAACATAGATGTTTGAAATGCTGCTGATAAGAGGAATCACAGTACTCATACCGGCTCCGATCGCAATGAATTTAGAATCTTTTAATTCAAAGGTTTCAGGATTCAATACGTCGATCAGGGCTTTAACAGAGTTGGCTTCTGCCAATTCCGAGGAATATCCTGCCAGCCATTCTCCCAAGCTGTGTCCTGCATTCATATCAGGTATTATTCCCAGCTTTTTCAATGAATGATCAAGGATACTGCAGTTGTTGAAAATATGTAATGCGTCGTTTAGCAGGCCTTCGCCTTCATTTTCTATAGGAGCTGTTAAACCGAAATAACGGCTTACAGTATCTACTTCACCTTTGGTCAGACCGTCTAAGCCAGGGAATACAAAGGCCACTTTTCCGCCATCCTTTAATAATGGGGCAGAGGTATACCAAATATCCTGTTTATTTCTCCAGGTGATGTTCTTGGAAACTATTTTAAGTGCTTTTTCTATTCTTGCAGGGGTTGGATCGAATATCGCCACCCTGAAATTTCCTTCGCCTACTGTGCTGTCATTATTTTGTAATGCCGCAAGTAATTCTTCATGGGTAGGCCTTGCCAATAGCAATACATGGTCTTTCTTCGGCATATTATAGCCTTCAAGAACAACATGGGCATTGATTCCTCCAAACCCAAAGGCATTCACTGCTGCTACTTTTGGTAACCCTGTTTTTGACCAGTTTTTGGCTTCCTGAACAGGCTCGAATCTTGTGTTCTGCATATCTGCAGTCGGATTCTCACAATATAATGTAGGAGGCAGAGTATCATGATGTAGCGCCAGACAGGTTTTAATCAGTCCTGCGATTCCTGCAGCCGGCATGGCATGCCCGATATTGGACTTTACAGATCCTATACCTGCCGTGGGAGCCGTCTCTTCTTTTCCAAAGAATTGTGCTAAGGTCTGAAGCTCTGTTTTGTCTCCAAGAGGAGTTCCTGTACCATGGGCTTCAAGGTAACCGATTTGTTTTTTATCCAGTTCTGCATGGTTCCAGGCCTGTTCTAATGCTTTAAGCTGACCTTTCACAGATGGACTCATCACACTGGTGCCGTTACCGTCACTGCTTACGCCCACTCCTTTAATGACTGCATAGATTTTATCCTGATCACGTACCGCATCTTCCAGTCTTTTTAAGACAACGAAACCACAGCCTTCACCAATGAGTAACCCGTCAGCATCACTACTGAACGGTTTAATCTGCTGTTGATGTGACATCGCTCCCAGCTGGGCAAAAATACTCCAGAAAGCAGCATTTTGTCCGGTGTGTACTCCTCCTGCAATCATCATATCCGAACGACCCCGCTGAAGTTCCTGTACGGCGTGATCCACCGCAATTAAAGCGCTGGCACAGGCAGCATCCACGGTAAAGGCAGCCCCGCCCAAATTAAAGCGGTTAGCCACCAGTGAAGCGACAAGGTTGGGAATTAATCCCATGGCGGTATCAGCGGCAAAACGTCCTTTGCGTTCCTGGAAAGCGTGTTTTACCTTTTCAATATCCACAGAAGATACCTGAGGCAATAGCTCCTGCAGTAACGAAGAGATTTGTTCTCCGGTTCTTACAATTTCGATGGCACGGGTAGCTCCAGGACCGGTATAGTTTCCTTTACCGATGATAATTCCCGTTTTTTCAAGGGAGGTCTTTTTTTGAAAGACCCCGGCATCCTGCAATGCTTTCTGAACCAAATCAAGTGTTAGCAAATGATCTGGCTCTGTTCCTTCCACAGCCAATGGCAAAATACCAAATGCTGTAGGATCAAATTCATAATCAGGAATAAATCCCCCACGCTGACAATAAAAGCGGTCAACAGGGCTTGTGGCATCACTAAAGTGAACCGGATCTATCCTATCCGCCGGAGCCAATTGGGTAGAGTCTACTTTATTGACAATATTCTGCCAAAAAGTGTTGGCGTCCTGTGCCCCCGGAAAGACACAAGACAGACCAATTACAGCAACATCCGTTTTTTTCATACTTAGTTTATACAGAGGGTTACCAATTATTTCCTGACATGATCAGCACCTGGCTTTCAGTTCCGTATTTTATCTCATTAAGGAAGATCTCCTTACCTTCATCCAATGGGATTAAAGAGATACCGCGACGTTCATATTCTGTTTCCAGCGTTGATGAAACCATTCCGGCGCCTTTCCATGGTCCCCAGTTGATGGAAATTACTTTTCCTTTTAATCTTTTATTCAAAGCATTGGCATAATCATCCAATACACTGTTGGCCGCAGCATAATCTGTCTGGCCTTTGTTTCCATACACAGAAGCAATACTGGAGAAAAGAACCACAAACTGACAGTCTGAACGAAGTTGTTCTGCCAATACACGCAGAGGTTTTACCTTGGTGTCAAATACACGTCCGAAAGAGCTGGTTGTTTTCTGCTTGAATAATTTATCTTCTAAAAGACCTGCTCCATGAATTACTCCATCCAAACGGTCATACTTTTCATAAATATCGTTGATCAGGTTGCTTAATCCATCTTCATCACAAAGATCTAATGACTGGTAAACGATTGTATTTCCAAGCAGTTCCATATCGCGGATGGTACGAAGGATCTGATTGTTTTTGAATATTCTTACGGTCTCTTTTTCTACTTGGGCAGGAGAAGTGAATGTAGCAGATTTAATAAGATGAGCTCTTATTTCCTCTTTTGTTTTCATCGCTTCAAATTCTTTCAGATCAGAAGCTCCCTCTCTTGGGTCAGCGGATCTCCCCACCAGAATATATGTACAAGGATAGGCCTGTGACATGTGTTTGGCAAGTTCGGCTGTGATTCCCTGTGCTCCTCCAAGAACTAAAACAACAGACTTTTGATCCAGTTGAATATGTGCTTCTTCCAGGCTGGTGGACAATGGGGATGGGATGATATCTACTTTGTGTCGCTGTTCGTCTTTATAAATAACCTCTGCAGGTTTATCATTGGTCAGGATTTCCTTTACAGTGATCTCTGCAATCTGATGGACTGCCTGAGGAGTGCTCAGACTGATCAGCCTGCAGGTAGTATGATCAAATTCTCTGGCTAAACTTTTGAACAGACCAGGATATCCCTGATGGTGGCGTAATATACGGGCATCATTGATTTCCTGAAGGTGTGCCGGAATATCTGAGATAAGATAGACCCATTTAGCTTTATCGAAATCCATTTTTTTAATAAGATCTACATGGTCAATAATGCTGTGCCTCACTGCAGCAGAGAACATATCCAGCATGATCAGTCCGTCAAAGCCGGAAAGGTCTTTTTCTGTACCTACCAATTCTGCAATAGCACCATGTTTTTCTAATGCTTCTTTGATTGCTGAGGCCTGTTGGCTATTGTCCTGGGTGATGGCAAAGCGTTTCCCATGCAATACTTCTGTATTTTGCAGTAAAGAAACATCTGTTGGGGTAATATCAAAACGAAGACGGGATAATATATTTTGTGTCGGTTCAGAAGCGACAGCCTCCTTAGCTTCAGTTTTGATCTCGTTGGTTTCACTACTCATATCGCTGATCCAGCTTGCCAGCCCGCGAAGTGTTTTAATAGCAGCTAATTTTTCCATAAGATCATCGGCCTGCTCAAGGTTTTGACCAAATCCGATTTTGGTTTTAAGATCTCCGATAATTTCCATACGCTTAATGGAATCAATACTAAGGTCTGCTTCCAGATCTAAGTCTAATCCCAGCATTTCTTTTGGATATCCTGTTTTTTCACTGACAATAGTCAGAATGGCATTTTGAAGGTCTTCAAGAGATAATGCAGACTGAGCCTGAGGTTTTGAAGCCCGAGTTTCCGTTGTTGTTCCGTTTTTTTCTGAAACAGATGCTGTTCCTGCTCCTGAGTACTCGGTAAGCCATGAAACCAAACCACTCAGGGTTTTTATTCCTGCTAACTGTTCCATTACAGTATCTTCGTTGGTATTGCCATTGGTCAGGGTACCCAGTTCATTACGAAGTGTTCCTATGATTTCAACTCTTTTGATTGAATCAATACTTAAGTCAGCTTCCAGGTCCATTTCCATACCCAGCATTTCCTGTGGATAACCTGTTTTATCGCTTACTACCTGTAGCAGTAAAGATTTGATATCTTTTGCAGGAGCCTGTTTTACCTGAGCTACGGCTGCCGGAACCTCCTGACGAGCAGGCTGGACAGGAATTGCCACCATCTGTTGACCGGCAGGAACCTGAATTGGTGAAGTATAAACAGGGGCCGGATGTACCTGAGGATTCTGTCCCATAAAGGAAAGCATCACATCCCGTTGCGCCTGTATCATTAGTTTCATGCTGTTTAAATATTCCTGCAGCATACGTTCAGCTGTTGATAAGCTTTCAGTGGCAGGTGTTTGCTGATCATTAGTAAAATTATTCATGGCAATAGGAGTTAAAATTGGTAATGCACCATTGGAAGGCAGTGTGCCTGTAGTTGGATGTGCAGTTTGTCCATTAACCCGCCAAATGGCAGGGTTTTTCTTATAAAGCTCAGGCTGATTAATGTCGATAAGTTTAACGTTACGGCCATCAAAAAGCTTAGTGATATTAAAGCTACGTCCTGTACCCAGGTATTGGGCAAGCATGCAAAGCAGGTGGGTGAATTTATTACGACTGCTGTCTTCAACATACAGGGTCAGCTGGTCTTTTTCAAGACATGATTTCGCCAATCCGGTAAGTACTTTTCCTGGGCCTACCTCGATGAAGATTCTTGCTCCATCATTATACATTGCTTGCATTTGCTCCACGAATCTTACAGGCTGTACCAGGTGTTCGGTCAATCTTTCTTTGATGTCTGACGGATTCGGTGGGTATACTTCTGCTGTCGTATTAGACCATACAGGGATCTGCATTTCCTGGAAAGGAACGTCTTTTAATACATCAGCATATAAACCTTTAGATTTTGTCAATAATGGACTGTGGAATGCACATGCCACTTCTAATTTTTTAGCAGAAATACCTTCCTGTTTCAGGACTTCCAGTAATGCATTGATTGCTGGTGTGCTTCCTGCGATAACACACTGGGTAGGCGCGTTGAAGTTAACCGGATAACATCCTTCCACCTTAGCAATGATTGGCTGTAAGCGTTCGTGAGTGGCACTTGCTGCTAACATTGAACCGGGATCTCCACCTTCTACTGAGTCCAGAATAGACTGGGCTCTCCGGATACTTAAATCTACTAATTGATCTTCTGCAAATACACCTGAGAAACATAAAGCCGGTAATTCACCATAGCTGTGACCAGCCAGCATATCAGGAATGATTCCCAATGATTCTAAGAATTTGGCCAATGCAAGATCAACAATTCCCAATAGCGGCTGTGCCAAACGGGTATCTTTAATGGTTTCTTTCTGTTGTTTTAAATCCGCTTCATTAAATGTTGTAGAAGGGAAAACCACTTTTTCAAGCTCCGGATAGCTGTCGATAATCTTGCGCATTGCCGGGAAGACTACAAATAAATCACGAGCCATATTGATTCTCTGGCTTCCTTGTCCGGGGAATGTAAAGGCTACTTTACCTTCTTTTTTATTAACGGTGAAAGTATCTTTAGTTTCGATTCCTAATAAAACCAATTCAAGCTTCATCATTAGATCTTCAGCCGTATCTGCAACGATACTGAACTGAATGGGTTTTTCTGAACCGATGCTTAAGCTATAAGCGATATCTTTTAATGGAATTCCATCATTGATTTCCAATAAGGTTTTGATCTGGCTTGATTGTCCTTTAGCTTCTTCATACGTATCCCCGCGGAATACAAATAGTTCTGAAGGCCACGACTGCATCGCGATAGAATCATCTTGTTTTGGGTGATTAGCAATAACGGTGTGGAAGTTCGTTCCTCCAAATCCAAAAGCACTGATTCCTGCATAGCGGTTTTTCTCAGTCCATAATCCTGTTTCAGCATGGAAAGAGAATGGGCTGGTTTGTGCGTTATAATAGGCATTGGGTTGCTTAAGATGAAGGGTAGGAGGTTTCACTCCATGGTAAACAGCAAGGGAAGCTTTGATTAAACCAGCTAATCCTGCAGCGCACTTGGTGTGGCCAATTTGAGTCTTCACAGAACCTAAATGAGTCTGTCCCGGTAATGCACCTGAACGGCTGAATAAGTTTGTTAAGGCACTTAATTCTGTTTTGTCACCCACAACAGTTCCTGTACCGTGAGCTTCTACCAATCCTACAGATGCAGCACTGATTCCAGCCTGAGTGTAAGCGCGTTCTAATGCTCTTACCTGACCTACTTTTCTGGGAGCAGTTAAGCCAAGGGCTTTACCATCACTGGATCCACCAACACCTTTGATTACAGAGTAGATACGGTCTCCGTCATTGACGGCATCTTCATATCTTTTCAAAACAAGGATTGCGATTCCTTCTCCAAGGGCAATTCCGTCTGCGTCACTGTCAAATGTTGCACATCTTCCTTTTCTGGAAAGAGCGTGGGTGCTTGAGAACATCAGGTAATCGTTGATTCCGTTGTGTAAATCTGCACCTCCGGCAAGAACCATATCTGATTTTCCTAATACCAGTTCCTGGCAAGCCAAATCTAAAGCTGCCAAAGAAGAAGCACAGGCGGCATCTACGGTGAAGTTTCTTCCCCCCAGATCTAAACGATTCGTAATCCTACCTGCGATTACGTTGGCCAAAATACCCGGGAAAGAGTCCTCTGTGGTATGAGGGAAGGCCTCTTTTACTTCTTCATGAAGCTCTCCGAAAACCTGTTTGTAAAAACCTCTGAAACTGTAGCTGTTGGCAAGGTCATTACCTCCTTCAGCTCCAATAATGACAGAAATATTTTCTCTGTTAATATGTTTTTCTCCATATCCGGCGTCTTCCATTGCCCGTTTGGCAACTAATAATGTTAACAATTGTGTAGGTTCAATGGCTGCAAGGGATTGTGGAGGAATTCCGAATGCCAACGGATCGAAATCGATTTTTGGGATAAAGCCACCCCATTTTGAATGGGATACATCCGGTCCATCTGAGTCCGGGTGGTAGTAAAGTTCTTTATTCCAGCGTTCATCAGGAACCTCTGTAACACTGTCTTTTCCTAAAATGATATTTCTCCAGTATTCTTCCAGGTTTTTGGCACCCGGGAAAATACATTCCATACCAACGATAGCAATGTCCAGTGGTTTTTCGCCGGATATTGGCGCTTCCGGTAATGCTGCGGATTGAATATGTTCATAATTGTCAATGACATTTTGATGAAGGGCAGCCAGTGAAATAACCCGGTTATGCATGGTGGCAATCTGTCCGATCATATACATTCCTAAATCCAGCTGTTCGCTTTTAGGAATCGTAACCAACTGGTCTCCCTGACGCTCTATGCCTTTGGCGGCAATTCTGAGACGGCCTACATTTAGTTTTTCAAGCTGTTCCCAGACTTGCTTTTTATCCATTCCTGCTGCCAGAAGTTTGGTTTTTTCTGTATTGAAATGCTGAGCAAATGCAGTATTTAGACAACGGGTTTCGTGTCCGGGAGCGGTTTCCAACAGGACAGTGTCTTTTGCCTGCATAGCCTGCAACTGGAATTCCTCCTGGATAGCTCCGGTAAGTACCGCTTCCTGAGTATAGAGATAAGCCGTTCCCATCAATACACCAATTTTTACACCTCTTGCAGCAAGTGGTGCGGCCATAATAGAAACAAATGCTGTTGAAAATGAATTGTGGATTCCTCCTGCAAAAAACACACTGATGTTTTCAGGATGTTCTTCTTTTAAGATACGTTCAATTTGTTTTTCCCAAAGGACCATGCTTGAAAGCGGTCCCACGTGGCCCCCACATTCACGTCCTTCAAATATAAAATTCTTTGCCCCTTCTTTCAGGAAAATATCCAGCAGGGCAGGAGAAGGAACGTGCAGGAAGCTTTTTATTCCTGCCTTTTCAAATACTTTGGCCTGAGCGGGTCTTCCACCGGCAATAAGTATTACAGGAGGTTTTGCCTCCAATATATAAGCGGTTTGCTCTTCTCTTAATTCTTGTGGGGCAAATCCTAAAATCCCTACGCCCCATGTTTTTTCACCGGCCAGTTTTTTGGTTTCCATTACCAAAGCCTTTGCCGATTCACCTTTCAGTAAGGATAAAGCCACAAAAGGCAATGCTCCGGCTTCCGCTACAGCATTGGCAAATAAAGGAACATCACTCACGCGGGTCATAGGCCCCTGGGCGATAGGATAACGTAAGCCAAGTTCCTGAGCCATTGAATTGTCCTTATCTATCACCTGAAGTGCTTTTGCCTGTTTCAAATGACCGTACATGGCTTCTTTAAATCCAAAAACCATTTTTTTCAATGTTTTGAAATCCTCATAGAGATCTGTTGCCAGCGAAATATCCTGTCCCATTGGGATATAGCTCTTGCTGAGGTCAAAATCGATGAAATATTTTCTAAGGTCTTCGGCCGTGATATTTTCCGGTAATACCGGTGAATTGGGTCTTACCAATACACGGTGGTTGGCTATAATTCTTGTTTCTGTTCCATTTAGTTTTGAACAGACTTCTTTGATATCCTGAGGTACCGAGCTTTCAGGGAAAAGGGCAAGCTGGCTATCCAGTATAACACCTGTGGCTCCCAATGCCTTTACAGCTGCTGCGGTGTGGAGGCCAATTCCTCCCTGTACCCATACCGGGATGTTCGTAATTTCTTTAATAACACGCTGAAATAATACAAAAGTAGATTCATAACCTACCTGGCCGGCAGCTTCATTTCCTTTGATAATAATCCCTTTTGCCCCTGATCTTTCGGCTTGTATTGCCTCTTCGACACTGCTTACCTGATAAACGACAGGCAGCTCGGAAGAGAAATTAATGGAGGTTCCGAATGGAAGAATAGCAAAGCTCACTTTTTCCGGAATTCTGAGAGAAGTAAAAGTAGTATTAGAAATGTAAATACCATAAGAAGGTATATTGGTCTGGTCAAGCCGGTTCAATGCTTCCTGAGCGGTCATCAATTCATGCCCCAAGCTTAGGACAGGAAATGCGCCTGCGTTATGCAATTTAGGCATAAGGCTAACATCCGGTTTTTCAAAAGGAGTTAGTCCAATAATGGTTAAGTTTTTCATTGCTTTGTTGATATTAGCATGAAATTCCATAACAAACCTGCTATACCCATGGTATACAAGTAGTTGTTTGCTATAAGTGGAATTTAAAGTAGTTAGTTTTTTGTAATATTTTTAATTATAATAGTGATCTAATGATAATTTACTAATATTGAGTGGATTAGCCGTCCGGAGAATGTCAGCCAGGTATTTGGTTGATGTAAGATTGTTGATGTCCAGCTTTGCGAGGGGCTTTCGCCCAAAAATAGTCAAGTTTTTCATAGCATTTATGGTATTGAAATATGGATATAGATTTTCATAACAAAACACTAAAACCTACTGGCATAATAAGTGTTTGTTTATTATGAGGGAATAAAAGTAATAAATTTATATTATATCTTTAATCATAAATACAATTTGATAATAATTTTTTAACAAAAAAATTCTGATTGTTCAAATGCTATTAAAGTATACAATTTATATTTTTATTCTCGAAAACAGGCTGGTACAATCTGAGAATACACAATTATAATCATTTATAATTGTAATAATGTTAGGCAAAGATAGCAATAAAAAATAAAATATTTCAATAATAAGAGATTTGTTTTTTTTATATTACGAAAAGATAATATAAATAATAACCGTGTAAAATACACGAAAATCTGATGTTTCAAAAAATGAAATGAAACAGTATATTTTAGTAAAAATGAATTTTATAGTCTTATCTTCCTATTCCAGAATACATTGGGTAATTGGTTAAATAATTATATTATGATGTAACAGAAATTAAAAGATAATGTAATTTTGTGATATAATAATGCAATTAGCCCTGTGATAGGAATGCTGGATGCAAAAAAAAGCAGCATTTAGCTGCTTTTTTTATAAAAAATATAGAAAGATAATAGTCTTGTAAGGTGAACTGAATTACTGCTTTTGTATTGCATATGTATTTGCTATTCAGGAGGTAAGTGTTACGCTAAAATTATTTATATTTTAATTCAATAGGATTAATATAGTGAAAAATTAAAATAATCTTAAAATATACTTAAACCGTATTGTTTCACCAGATCCAGAATCATGTGATATCCTGCCAATGAATTTCCATGCTGATCCAATGCAGGGCTGAAAACACCAATCCCCATTTTTCCGGGAACACTTACTGTGATTCCGCCTCCTACGCCCGATTTGCTTGGTAAGCCTACCATACGGGAATATTCTCCACTGAATTCGTACATGCCGGCAGTAAGCATTTGGGATTCTATTAATTTTGAAATTTCAGCATTTTTATAGGTAACATCTCCATCAAAACGAACACATTGGTTGGCAAAGAAATAACCAATCTTAGCCAGGTCTTCCGCTGTAAGTTCAATAGAACACTGTTTAAAATAATTGTCAAGCTGATCTTCATTACCTGTAATCAAACCGTTATTTTTCATGAGATAGAACATTCCGCGATTACGGTGTCCTGTAGATTTTTCCGATTCATAAACCGATTTGCTGTAATCAATGCTTTGATTTTTAGTGATGTATCTTACCATATCCAAAATTTTAAGAAAAGGCTTCTCACCGTCACCGGAAATTAAAGAAGTGGTAAGGATTGCTCCTGCATTCATCATGGGATTTAGAGGTTTCCCCGTGGTTTCCAGATTAGAAAAATGGTTAAAAGGTTTGTCGGATCCGAAATACCCCATTTTATCAAAAACATTAGCTTCTCCTTTTTCATTTACCGCAACCATTAATGCTATGATTTTAGAAATGCTCTGCATGGTAAATTTTTTTTGTGTATCCCCTGCATTAAATATCTTTCCATTTTTCTCAACTACAGAAAAAGCAATTGCTTTGGCATCCATTTTTCCTAATTCAGGAATATAATCTGCAACTTTCCCCTGGGTGTAATAGGATCTGTTTTTTTCAAGGATACTGCTTAGCGTTTTTTCGGATATGGTTGAAATATCTGCTGTTTTTTGAGCGTAAACTACCGTATGTAAAGAAAGAAGTGTTGCTGTAAAAATTCCTTTTGCAGAAAATAAAAAGCTATTTTTTTTCATAGAGAATAAATGTTTAGATAAGTCTTGAAAAACAAAGATAAAGTATTTCATCTTCGTTGGCAATTCTTCTAAAGCTACAGCCTTTTGTGTAAACCAGTGAGAATACTCTTTAATTTTTTTAGGATTCCATATTTATAATGACCCAACCTTATATAGTTGAATGCAACAGGGCTGGCTCAAGGAAATTGCTTTCTTTTTTAATAGCTCTTTTTTTTTTCATTTCAAATTCTCTTACTACTTCTGGCGGTTCTCAGTTTCCTATTGGCATCTGCTGATATAATGGAGTCTGAAATATATCTTTCATGAGCATAGTATTCAGATTTCTTGTTGTCAACAGAAAGAACCACAACTTCTGATATTTAGACTCCTTATCAGCAGAGTCGGGAGCGTAGAGTATTCGTATATAAAGCCTTTGTGCTGACTAAAAATGAACGCCTGCGAATAAAAAAGACATAAGCAGGATGATTAGAGGGTGTATTAATTGCTTGCGGTTGATAAAATAACTCAAATCTTAACATGATCTTCTAAGCTATTCCTTATTTTTGCAAAGAATTAAACGGCTAAATTGTTTATTTTAAAATATGGACAGGATATTTTTTGACAACAGTCAAATTGGAGTAGTCTCTACTTTTTCCGAACTCGTCAATACAGATTTTTACGGCGCTATGAATGCTATTTGCTGGAAAAGGAATTTGAATGGGGATTTTAAAGAAATTGTATCTAAACTTCAGTTAAAGGAGAATGTGACAGAAGTATCTGCTGAAGACCTTTTGGCACTGCAGCTTTCAGAAAGGGGTAGTGCCGCAAGAGAAACGATCTTAAATGATTTACAGTTATTAACCGATTTTGGAGCCTTACCTTCTCTCAATTTGCTTCAATGCTATGACCGGGATGAAGAGCTGGATTTCTTCTCTACAGACGTATATTCTTATCATGTAGATCGTTCACCCATTGGAACAAATACTTTTTTATGTACCTACCATGGGGCTGCAAGTGAGATCTTACCCAATGAGCAGGCTATACAGAAAATCCTGATTCCTGAGATCCGGGAAAAGCTTAAAGAACTGCATGACGGTCCGGAAGCAGAATTTGAAAATTTCCTGGAAGAATATTTCTTCGATCTGCATTATCAGCCTAAACCTGGTGCAGAACCTGCCAATCTGGGAGTAGGTCATCTTTGGAGGCTGGCGGTAGATCATCCGGCACAGCAGGTCCTGCCTTGTATCCACAGGGCTCCCATTGAAAAGAATGGTGAATACAGGCTGCTGTTGATTTGTTAAATCATATACCTTATTTTATTAAGTCTTAGTAGAAAAAAAACTACTGAAAACCATTTTGTTGTCTTTTTATATATTTTTTGGTACATTGATCTTCATTATTATAAATTAATAGGTAACCCACATGGCTGATACACTTATATTGTCTGAAGGAGCAGAGTTTGATCACGTGATACAGGAGGTCTCAAAATACATCCACCTGTATGTAATGGCATTTGAAAAAAGTGAGCGTACCATTACACGTATAGATAAACGTGAAAACATGTATGGCGGAAATGGAATTGTATATATGATACAGATGTTCGGTCATAATGAATTGGCTAATAACCGCCTGGCTGCTTATATGGTTTTATTAAATAACGGTGACGAATCCGGATTCCATACCCACAATGAAAAGAATGAAGAAGAATTATATGTGGTTGTACATGGAACAGGAGAATACCGTGAGAGAACCGGAATACAAGGATCTGTTCGTAAAAAAACACTTCAAAAAGGAGATATTACCGCTATCAGCTCCATTGGATATCATTCCATTGAAAATACAGGAAATGAACCGTTGATTATGTTTGTTATTACTACTAATAATCCATAATAGTATGGATGGTTATTTTTGATACAGAATAATTCCTGACCTAAAAAAAACTGAAACCTCAGAGAATCCGATAGATGGCTTTAGGTAATTCTCATATTATTTTCAGGGTTTCTTATTTATTTTCTTAATCCTTTGTGAACGTACATACACCTTTGGATCAATTTATTGTTGATCAGGTTTTAAATATACTGTATAGATAATTTCTTTCAGGCCTGTCACTTTTTGAGACAGGCTTTCTTACTTGATTTTCAAATAAGTTTTTTTTGTTTCTGTTAAGGGTACGGCTAAATTCCGAGGAGATAAAAACACAGCAGCCCTCTGTAAAATTTTATTTAAGAATATTTTAACACAATAATTGTTTTTTAGGCACGAACATTGTTTATTTATATACCAATTACTTAAATATCATATTATGAATAATTCAGATTATAACAAAGCAGGAAATGCAGTCGATCAAACTGAAAAGTCTTTAAAAAATGCAGCTGATGAAACAAAATGGAAGCTAAGTGAATTAGCGGAAAAAGCTAAAGATTATATCAATGAAAAAAGAGATAATGATCAGGAAGCAACTCAGGAAGATTGGATGGAAAGGGTAAAATCTAACTTTTCCGACGCCTGGGAAGACATTAAAGATAATGCCAGTGAAGCTTGGGAAAAAACCAAAGATGCAGCTGAAGATGTGAAAGCGGAATGGAGAAAGAAAACCAATTAAGTTAGTTTAACAAATGGCCGGAGTTCTTAGAGCTTCGGTTATTTTTATATTTGATATTAGTTTATTTATAATCTACTTTTAAACACTTACTTGTTTCCTGGACAATTATCATAGTAGCATCTTTTTTCAGCTCTATCATTCAAAGCACCTTGAGATCTGTAATTTCCAGACTGATAATTTTTTAGCAGATATCAGGTTTCAGTTCACCCTTTACGGTTCTCCAACTATTTCTTACTATTTTTTCTCCTGCTGAGTTCACATTCAGCTTTATAATGTCATCTGCTATTATTCCCTACTTATTTTTAAGCAATTATAAATCGTATTAATTAGTTTATTAATATTCTTTTAATTTATTTAATAGTATATTTGTGTCTTATTTAATAAACAGATCATGATAAAGTGAATATTTTCTGGTTCAGAAGAGATCTAAGGCTGGAAGATGACTCCGGACTCCATCATGCACTTGATAGGGAAAGAGCCTGTGATAAAGCACAAAAGCCAGAGAAAGAGCATTGAAGCTTACAAGGAAGCACTGGCAGAATAACCCATTATATACTACTCACTAACAAAATAAAAAAAATTGGCTAAAAAAGGAATTTTATTAATCAATCTTGGCTCCCCAAGATCAATTTCGGTAAAAGACGTAAAAGAATATCTTGATGAATTTCTGATGGATGAAAAAGTAATTGATTATCGATGGATTTTCCGGGCACTCCTGGTCCGTGGAATTATTTTAAAGACCAGACCTGCAAAATCAGCGCAAGCTTATAAAACGGTGTGGACAGACGAAGGATCTCCCCTTATTGTTATCACAAAAAAGATACAGCAAAAGCTGCAAAAGATAGTAGATATCCCGGTTGAAATCGGGATGAGGTACGCTGAGCCCAGCATTGAGACAGGAATCAGGAATCTTGTTGAAAAAGGAATCACTGAGATTGTACTGTTCCCCCTTTATCCACAATATGCAATGAGTACCACCGAAACTGTGATTGAAAAAGCAGAAGAAATCAGAAAGAAAAAATTTCCCAACGTACGAATTAATTATATCCAGCCTTTTTATAACCGGGATTTGTATATTGACTGTCTGGCGGAAAGTATAAAGGAGAAGCTTCCTGAAAATTTTGATGCCTTATTGTTTTCTTACCACGGGGTTCCCGAGCGGCATATTTACAAAACAGATCCAACAAAGACTTGTAATATGAATGATTGCTGCAGTAAAGATAATCATCCGAGTCATTCGTTTTGTTATCGTCATCAGTGTTTTAATACTACAGATCGGGTAATCAAAAAACTTGGATTAGAGAAAGATAAAGTTATTGTTTCTTTTCAGTCCAGATTAGGAAAAGACAAATGGATAGAGCCTTATACAGATCATACATTAGAAACTATTCCCGGTAAAGGAATTAAAAATCTTGCGGTTGTTTGTCCGGCATTTGTTTCAGACTGTCTTGAGACCTTGGAAGAAATATCCGTTGAAGGGAAACACCTGTTTCTGGAAGCAGGAGGTAAAAACTTCACGTATATATCCTGCCTGAATGATGAAGACCGCTGGATTGAAGTCATCAGAAGCCTGTGTGAAGAGCAACTCAATCAATTCTATTTATTATAGTTTTAAATATATATTGTATAACTTTTTAAGATTTAGGTATATTTGTAAACTATTTAACGGATATGAATTACACGCTTATTAAAGATTTTATAGACCTGCTGCAGGAGTTTGAAACGGAAGTCCGTGCTTGTCCTGATTTGTATCCGGGAACTATTCAGGGTTTTAAAGCATGGGTTTCCAATAAAGAGAATACTGAAGAAGCTCATCTTGAAGAGCCATACTGGGAAGGTAAGGAGAATGGAAGAACACCGGAAAGTGCTATAAGTACATTACTTGTTCATCTTAACCGATATGCGAAAACCTACTCAAAATCTGCAATTTCAGATTCTGAATTTTCTACTCAGGAAGACTTTATTTATCTGATTAATTTGAAGGTTTTTGGAGAGATGACCAAGATGGCGCTCATCAAGAAAAATATTCATGATAAGCCGGTAGGTATGCTTATTATCACAAGACTGCTGCGTCAGGGGCTTATTGAACAAACTGACTCTGATTTGGACAAACGAAGTAAATTAATACGCATTTCCGAAAGGGGACTGCTGATCCTGGAAAATCAAATGGAGAAGATTCGCCAGGCTACCCATATCGTTGCAGGAAATCTTAATCACAGTGAAAAGATGGATCTGATACGCATTCTTAATAAGCTGGATCGTTTTCATTATCCTATTTTTTCACAAAATATCCATTCGGATCAGCTCATCAACAAAGTGTATGATGATTATGATTTTAAAGTTTGATAAGTTCTGCAAATTAACAGGATAATGATCAGTGGCTTATTTTGATTTTGCAGGATGCGCACTGTCCGATACTGCCGCATTGATGTTACCGGTGGCGTTTCCTGTATTATTGTTGCTTGTTTTTCTGCCGCCAATATGAGTCTTTGTATTTATACTGTCACCACCTGCAGTGCTGTCTTTGGAAATTGGGGATGTTGATGCCGCTGTATCAGAATAATTACCTGGTGTATTGGCAGAATCGGTAACTGTAGTGTTTTCAGTTTCCCTTTTTTTACAGGCCAGGACTACAAAACTTAGTGCAATGATGGATACGAATAAATTTTTCATAAGCTATAATGATAAGTTAATGAATTCTATGAATACTTTGTCAATCAAAATTACATAGAGGTTTGTCACCAGTCTATGAGTGAAATCATAATTACATTATTTTAAAAGAGCAATCAAATAGCATGGATTTGATTTGAACCGATTGGCTTTATCCTTTTTCACTGAGAAAATTATTAATATGAAAAATGAGGCTGTCTTCCACCGTAATAAATTCATAATTTAAAGTTTTTACAATTTTATCATTATTCATTTTCTGAAACGATGTTAAAAATTCTATGTTCGCTCTGGTCAGTAATCTTAATTTGGGGACCAGTCCTCCCGTAATAATATTTAAAATTCTTCCTATATGTAACATATTTGCCGATAGTACAAAAGAATTATTTTTATTAAATTTCTTTTTAATCATTTTAGAAAGATCACTGTATTTTTTGTTCTCAGAAACAACAATGAAACGTTCTCCAAACATATTTTTTTCCATCAGTTCGATTGCTATTCTTGCCACATCTCTTACATCCACACATCCTGTTCCACCGGGGAAAGTGTAAAATTTACCGGCAAAAATCTGTAAAAGTTCACCACTGCTTTTTTGCCAATTGCCACTCCCTATAATCATTCCCGGATAGATAATAATGGTATGTAATCCCTGATAAAATGCTTCACGAACTGCATAGTCAGCCTTATATTTTGAGATAGCATATATTGTATTGTTTTTACCATTGATAAGATCAGAATTTTCATCAATCGGTTTATTGCTTTTTTCCTTATTAAAAATTGCTGCAGAACTTACATAAAGAAATTTCACATTATTGAAATATCTGCAGCATTCAATAATATTTTCAGTTCCTTTAACATTGATGTCAGTAACCTCTTTTTGCCTTTCCGGATCGTAGCTCACTTTTGCAGCACAATGATAGACTTCTTCTACACTTTCCAGGGCACTTTGCACACTTTTCTTGTTGTTTAAATCTATTGTCACCCATTCTATCTTATTAAAATAGCTTTCAGCATTTTCTGTATAATATTCTAATGATTTTTTCACTTCTTCCAAATCACTGGAGCTTCTTTTTGCGGCACGAACTATTTTACCTCTTTTTAAAAGTTCCAAAACGATTACCCTGCCAAGAATTCCTGTAGCTCCCGTTACTAAAATCATTATAAGACAATTGAAGATTAAACTTTAAGAATTCTGCTTTATTCTGTACTGAGCCAGGCGCTCATATATTCTCTATTCATTCTGGCAATAGTATCCAAAGAAATATTTTTAGGACATTCTACTTCACATGCTCCAATTACTGAACAATTTCCGAAGCCCTCCTCATCCATTGCTTTTACCATATTTAGAACCCTTCTTTTTCTTTCAACTCTTCCCTGTGGAAGTAACGCAAAATGAGAAACTTTAGCACCAACGAAAAGCATTGCGGCACCATTCGGACAACAGGCTACACAAGCTCCGCAGCTAATACAAGCTGCAGCGTCCATCGCTTTATCAGCATCAGCTTTGGGAATGGCAATAGCATTGGCATCCAACGTATTTCCAGAAGTGTTGGCAGAAATAAATCCACCTGCTGCCATGATCCTGTCAAAAGCACTCCGATCTGTAATTAAATCTTTAATAACAGGAAACGCAATGCTTCTCCAAGGCTCAACAATAATAGTATCACCATCACCAAACATTCTCATATGGAGCTGACAGGTTGTAATTCCTGTATCCGGGCCATGTGCTCTTCCGTTTATATATAAAGAACACATTCCGCATATTCCTTCACGGCAGTCATGATCGAAGGCGACAGGTTCTTTATTTTCACTAATTAACTGTTCGTTAAGTATATCCAGCATTTCCAGAAAAGACGAATCGGTAGAAATATCCGAAATTTTGTAAATTTCAAATTTCCCTTTTGTTTTTCTGTTTTTCTGCCGCCAGATCTTTAAAGTAAGAGATAAATATTTTCTGGTATTCATAGCATTCTTAAATTGGAGTATTAAAAATATAGGTAATAACATTACAATTTTATGAGTGATCTCATATTATGCTGAATAGGAGATCGAAATCCCTTATTTCATTATAAGCCTGTTTAAACTAATTAAAAATTTAGTTACAAAAGCTGGGTGAAAGGCTATAAACACTTTAGCTTATTTTAAGTTTAAACTGATTGAGAATAAAAAGTACACATAAGCAAAAAATCTTTGATTTTTTTTTTTTAACTTACATGAGTTGTATGGAGCTTATTTCAGGGCTTTATTTAACTTAGGTATTCAATAAACTTTGTGACTTTTGACTACTACAAAATAAAAAGTGTAAACAAGTTCTGTAAAAAGAAAAGTTTTATTTTACTCTTCTTTATTGTCATTTTTCTTTTCTGATAGTGCTCCTGCAAATACATTGTTGCTAAAATCAATTTTACAACCTTCTGTTAAAATATGAGCTTTAAGATTTTCTGCGTAAATAGGATAGCCTTTTTTTACGGTTTCTATATTTGTGCAGCCAATTTCTTTTGCATTAAAAATCCAGACCATTCCGGATCCGTAGCATGTTGCTTTACATCCCTCTTCTATCAAAAGGGCTGTATCTTCTCCAAGACCGATTCCCCAGCAATCCCGATGAGAGATTATAGCGTGTGCAAGCCTCCCGAATCTTGCCCGGTGTACAAAATGGGTGTCAATAATATAGTTCCCGATTAAACCCAACCCGGAATCAAGCTCAATATCATTTTCCAGGATCGCTTCACCATTAACTGCTTCCAGGATTACAATATTAGGAATACACATTGCTCCTGCGCTGGTTCCCGCAATCATAAAATTTTCCTCCTTCTGATATTTTTCCCTTAAAAGATCTATTAAAACAGATTGCTGTAACGTTTGACAGATCCTATTCTGGTCGCCTCCCGTAAAAAAGACTGTAGCAGCGGCTTTTATCCTTTTGAAATGATCATCTGTATGAATCTGGTCATCCCGGATATCCAGAAAACCAAAATTTGTATATCCGATATCTTTAAATGTTTTTGTGTAGGTTTGCTGCATGCTTTCGGGTTCAGAAGTTGCTGCAGTAATCACCTCAATCCGGTCATCTTTGGATTTTGCCAGAAGCTTAAGAATTTCATGGTGTGAAAAATTTTTATTCATTTTTTTCATTTCAGAAGCACTTCCATCCTTGTCTTCTTTACCACCGATAATCAATAATTGTCCTTTGGGTTTCATATGTAATATTTAGTTGAGATTATAGAATTATATTTCTGTTTGTAAAGTTTAAGCTGTAGGCAGGCAAATGATTCTTTATCGGATCTCCACTGATTAAATTGAGTACAGAGCCATCGGTAAGAATATGTCCTTTCAGATTTTTTTTATAAACAGAAGTTCCTCTTGTTAGGTGCTCGTTTTTAATATTTTTAGCATTCACTGCTATAATAGAATGACTGCCAAAACATGATGCTTTGTAACCTTTTTCAATGATTAATAACATGCCGCTTCTTAATGCCAAGCCTACATATTCCTGATGACCGAGAACTGCTTTTACCAAACTTTTAAATCTTGCTCCATGTATAAACTGGGTATCAATGATGCAATTCTTAATGAATCCAAGACCTGCAGCGGTATCTCCGGTGTTACTTATTATCAGTTCCGAAAGATACATTGCTCCTGAGTTGATTCCGGCAATGGTAAAGCTTTCTTCATGCTGGTATCGTTTGCTTAAAAGCTCCAGCATTACTGAGTTCTTTAAAATTTCACAGATTTTAAGATTATTATCAACAAAAACAACAGATTTAGCATCCCGTATCCTTGGATAATAATGATCTGTGTCCTGTTTTTTTTGAATATGAATAAACCCGACATTATTATAGCCTTGCTTTTCTAATGCTGTAGAATAAATCTCTTTTTTATTCGCTGCTAAATTTGATGTTGTGATTATTTCAATACGAACATTTTTTTGCTCAGACAGCAAGGTGAAAGCTTTAATTAACAACTGATAGGATGTTGACTCATATTCTGCTTTATAAATATCTGTATCATTACCACGAATGATAATTATTCTGCCTTTTGGAGTCATACATAACTATTCATTAGCAGTTTTTACATTAGTGTCTCTTTCCTGCTTCATGGTATCAGACATTTCATCCAGCGTTTGTATTGTATCCGAAGCTTTGTCATTTACTGATTCTTTTTTATTGTCCTGATTAATATACTGTGTCTCAGATTTTGTACAGGCGGACAGAGTGCTTAATAAAAAAAGATATAATACATATTTCATAATAATTAATTTAGGTACTACCAAACTTAGTAATCAGAAAATGGAAAATTTATGATGGAAATCACAATTACAAAGAGGGTGCTCCTTTGGTCCAGCCAAAAATGGTAAATATGTCACAAGAAACTGGCTTATGAATGTAATTAAAATTATATACATTACATATGATTAGCAGCATCTGTCATAAGTCAAATATTGCAACTAATAGTATTGCAATTTTGACAGCAATCCGGAAAAAATATCACAGCTCTTCAACTGGTATTTTTTTTGTTTTTTTCTTTTCCAGTCGGCCAGCTGCCTTAACACTACCGTTAAAAACGGATATTCCAGTTTGAATTTAAAAATTTGTAAATACTTCAATCTAATAGTTATAGAGATATGCTTTGGACAGTATGTATTTTGTGTATGACCATTTTAGGACTGATGTTTTTGCTGAAAAAATTTAATCAGCCCTATCTTATTGCTTATATTATCGCAGGTGTGCTATTGGGGCCCCATGCTCTCAAACTTTTTGAAAAGACTGAGGAAATAGAGGTGATCGGTGAGATAGGAATATTACTGCTGATGTTCTTTATAGGAATGGAAATTAATGTTCCCAATAAAAAGAGCCTTATCATTAAGCCGATACTGGCACAGAGTATCAAAGTAATGCTGAGCTTTTTGTTTGCCTATTTCCTGGGCGAGATACTTGAACTTGATTTTAAAAGTGTTCTGCTCATCGCAATCCTCTTTACGTTCAACAGCACAGCAGTTGTTGTGGAATTTATGAAGAGGCATGGAAAACTTCACAGCGCCTTCGGAATTATTATCCTCAATATTCTGTTATTGCAGGATCTTCTCCTGGCTCCAGTCCTGACAGTCCTGAAATTCTGGAACGGTGAAAAGTTCAACATCTTAAACTTTGCACTTCCCTTGGCTATATGTGTAGGAATTTTTTTGATATTCAGAAAAATAAGAAATCTGAGGAAAATCAGGTTTTCAAGCACCTTCCTTGAAAACGACCATGACCTGCAGGTGTTTTCGGGACTTTTCATCTGTCTTGGTTTTGGTCTTGTTGCAGAGACCGTTGGCCTGAGTGCTGCACTGGGCAGCTTTATCGCAGGGGTTCTGGTCGGAAAAATCCAGGCATTCTACTGGCTCGAACATTCCCTGCTGCCTTTTAAGGTCTTCTTCATTTCGCTGTTTTTTGTATCCATCGGTCTACGGCTGGATATTAATTATCTTTTATCCAATTACAAGCTTATCGTCATAGGTACCTTAGTGGTACTGGTAAGCAACAGCATCATGGCATCTATATTCTTCCGGATACTGAATTTCAAATGGGAGAACAGTTTTTATGGGGGTGCATTGCTTTCCCAGACGGGTGAATTTGGAATCCTGGCGCTTTCAATTGCTTACAAAACGGGTATGGTGGCATACGATCTTTATAAAGCCGGATTAGGTATTACCTGTTTATCTCTTTTGCTGTCTACCATCTGGATCAGCTGCGGTACCTCAATCAAGAATCGTAAAGCAACCCGCATTTACAAAGGAAGAAAAAATAGAGAAAAAGAGAGTGCAGATACCACTTTAAATACCACGGAAGATGAAAATTTGACAGCAATGCTAAAAAAATAAGACACTTTGGCAACTGGTATTTTTTTTGCTGTTTTTTATATACAGCTGGCCAGCTGACGTGTTATTAAATGATTGTTAAACTATTTAAAAGGAGATTACTATGAATAATCTAATGAGAAGAAACGGAAACAATAATGTAGGCTTTTCGAACATCTTTGATGATTTTTTTGGCCGTGAACTTTTTAACTGGGGCAATAACAATTACTCATCGACCAGTACTACGGTACCTTCGGTAAATATAAAGGAGAATAGCGATGCGTACGAGGTACAGGTTGCTGCACCCGGAATGGACAAGAATGATTTTCAGATCAAATTGGATGGTAACCTGCTCACGATTTCATCCATGAAGCATGACAGCACCGAAACAAAAGAAGATAATTTCACACGGAAAGAGTTCAGTTATCAGTCCTTCCAACGAAGCTTTGAGCTTCCGAAGGATGTGGTGGACCAAGATAATATAAATGCGAAATATGAAAACGGGCTGCTTATGCTAACAATTCCCAAGAAGGAGGATGCGAAGCAGAAACCACCGAGAATGATAGAAATCTCATAAAAAGAGAACAAAAATGGCTGCCACTGGCAGTCATTTTTGTTCTCAATATATAATAGCTATTTAATAAAGATAGCTAACTCTAAATTGTAGGATTGACTATCTTTATGCTTATCTACACATGATAATACTATACAAGTGGTAACCCCTGTAGTTTCAAAAAGCTCAGTTTATCCCAATAACCTCGCTGGAATATTATTTTATCATTGACAATATGAAAAAAGCCACATCCTCTTAAGCCATTGGGGTCTTTCCATTCCATGATGGCCCATTCTCCGTCCTCAAATATATTTTCAACGATACAAACCATTTTTGCGGCGGAAAATTCATTTGATAACATCGTGTAGATTGCTGATTTTCCAACGATAGGATCATTTGCAACCTGATGATTAACAGCGTCATCGGTGTATAGCTCCGCTAAACCGGCAGCGTCAGATGCATTAAAAAGGTCTACCCATTTTTCTAGTATTTCTTTTGGTGTCATTCTATGATTTTTTTATCAAAAGATAACTAATTTTAGAGGTTACTCCTAAAGTAAAATACAAATTCGCCGAAAAAGTTTACCTACCTGTATTGTTAATTTTCTGGCAACATCAAAATAATTACAAATACTGGAGATGGCTAATTAGCAAATCGAATATAAATAATAACGAACCGTCTTATACAGGACGTATATTCTTTACAATATTTAAGCACTGTATTTTTACTGCATTTGATTTTAAGTAATTTATAATCAGTTAGTTGTGCTGTGAAGTGTAAATGCAGTGGTTGTTTTTTTAGATCTTACTTCTAAATTTGATGCATTCTACTATACAGTACTACACCCTCTAAGTATTGTATAGATTTTAAAATAACCTTTTTTTTACATGATTCTAAAAACAGACAAATTATGAAACATTTATTAGTATTATTAGCCCTCCCTATCGGAGCATTTTATTACTCCCAAGTTGGAATAAATACTCCTTCTCCAACACAAACTTTAGATGTAAATGGAACTGCACGAATAAGGCAATTGCCATTAGCACCCTCGCTCGGAACAGCTAAAGTAATAATTTCACAAACCAATGGTGACGTATATCAAATTGATCCGGCAGTATTTACGGCGAGTCTTAAAATCCCTACAACTGTCTTAAGTGTCAAGCTAAATACACCTGGTAGCACTTTGCTTCCGGGAGGTAATGTAACTAATACTGTAGTTTTCGATACAATTGATATTAATCCTGCTGCTAGTATTGGTACCTGGAGCAGCAGTACCAATACATTTACAGTTAATAAAGAGGGTGTGTATCAGATTTCTGCAAGTATTCAATTATCAGATTTCAGCAATCCAAGTGCAAATTTTTCAATCAGAACCAGTTCTTATAATCAAAGTTCTGGAGGGCTTGTGTTAGCAAATAACAAATACGCGGTAAACCAGGTGCTAGCTTTAAAATTGAATCCGGGTGATATTGTAAACTGCACAATAGTAGCAGGAGGAAATGATACTTTTTACGAAGAAAAAGCCATAATGTCAATAATTTACACGCCTTTATAATCTATGAAGTCTTAAATGAACTAGCTTCATTTTATTTAAACTGTTTTTTTATACTGACATACCTATTTAATTTTTACTTTATTCACAGTATAAAATGGTGGTTGCAAAGTAGCCTTCGTTCATTATGAAATTTAAATTCAACTATTTTACCTTACAGAATTAATTTAGCAATTACTGCTGGTAATTATTATAAAAATTAATGACTGCCTGTATTATCTGGCTATCAAAATTTTGTGGTATTAGTGTGGTATTTATAATTTGTTAAATTTAAGTATATTTAAATAATTTAATATTATGATAATTTAATAGTAAGTATTTAAGTTATATTTTATATGTAATGAATTTTATAAACACAAACACTGCGAAAATGGATAAAGTAATTATTATGTTTTTTATTTTTTTTAAAAATAAAATTATATTGCTTTTCATTTTGTTTTCCACACAATTCTATGCCAGAGAATACACAATATCTGAAATTGATAAGCTTCAAAATATAGAATCTAAAAGGCTGAAAAAAATAGGAGACCACCGGGCAAGCGTTTTACTTGATCAAGAATTGGTTGACATTTCTAAAAAAATAGGATATAAGAAAGGAATTATCCAGGGGTACCTTAACATTGCTAATACATTTTGTACTCTTAATCAATATGAACAAAGCTTATCCTATCTTTTTGCCATTGAAGATGAGGAAATTAATGATCTTGTATTAAAATCTACTTTTTATAATGAGCTTGGCAGAAACTATTCTCATTTAGGGTTATATAAACAATCGAATGCCTATTTTGATAAAGCGATTAAATATGCAAATCAAGTTAATGTAAAAAAAAAGAGAGATGTTTTACTATACTTTGCATATGCTTGGAAATTAGGCAGTTTTGAGGAGCTACAAATAAATGATTCGGTACAGTCTATGCAGAAAAAATGTCTTAGCCTCTCTCCAGAGCCATTGTTGTTTATAACCATTGCAGATCGGTATTTGAAGAATAAAAAACTGGATTCGGCAGAATATTACGTTAAAAAAGCTTCATTATTAATTAATAAGTATCCCATCTTTCAGAAATCAATTATGCTTCAATTTTTTGGAAAGCTATACAGTGAGAAGAAAGACTACAAAAAATCTCTGGATTTTTACCTCCAATCTTTAAGTATTTCCGAAAAGATGGACCGAAAAAAGGATATGAGAGATACGTATAAGTTAATATATAAAACGTACTATGCACTTGGCGATAATAGGAAAAAAGAAATTTATCTGGAGAAATATTTAAATATAAACGATGAGTTGGTAAACCTTGAAAAAAAAGCTGTAAATATTCCATTAGAAAAAGTAATACATGAAAAGCAAAAAATAGAAGAGGGTAAAAAGAATGGTTTATATGGCGGTATCGGTGGTTTTTTGTTTTTTGTTACTTTAATTGTTTTTTTTAAGAAAATATATCGCGAACAAAATATAAGTTTATTAGCAGTTCCGCAGAATATAGAAAACTTACAAAGAAACAATGTAGGAATATCTTTAAGTGAATTGAAAGCGATGGCTATGAATAATGATTCTCTTTTCATGGTCAGGTTTGAAGAATTTCATCCTACTTTCTGTCATAATCTTAGATCGGAGCTACCACAATTGACGGCTAAGGATCTTAAATTCTGTGCCTTAATAAAACTGAATTTTTCTAATAAAGAAATAGCCCAGTATGACCATTTGTCAATTCGAACTGTGGAGTCGAAAAAATATAGATTAAGAAAGAAATTAGACCTTGCCCCTGACATTGATTTTAATAGGTGGATCAAGGGAAGAGAATATTTGGAGTGATTAGGATCCATCGAAATCAATTCGAAGTTTTAGAAAAGTTTTTTTGTTGATCAGCTGTTAGTTTGCACTGATTAAATTTTATGATTTTAATAACTGAGAGAAGTGTATACTTTAAGATTAATAATAAGGATATAAAATAGATTAAACATTAATATATATTAATAAAGTGTTATAAATAAATATCCAATAAACAAAACTAATTCCAATGAAAACTCAAATCACCAATGAGAATGTTAATAATGATTTTAACACTCAGCAAAACCAATTTAAAAATGTAGTTTCTATTTTTAAGACTGTGAGCCGGTCCTTTCCAAAAAAATTAGCCCTAATTTCTGAAAATAGATCTCTTTCGTATGAAGAACTTGACCGCCGGTCCGATGAGTTGGCAGGGCATCTTATTGCCTTACAGCTAAAAAGTGGAACTTCTATAGCTGTATGTATGCCTCAATCTGTGGAAAGGATCATATCTTTTTTAGCCGTACTCAAAATAGGAGCTGCTTATCTTCCTATCGATGGTCAATTACCGGAAAATAGAATTAAAATGATGATTGAAGATGCGCAGGCAGAACTTGTTATCACAGAAAATACATATATCGAAAAGTTTTCAGATACGGTTCCCGGATTGATAAATATAGATGAATGGAAAACAAAGCCTATAGAGCTGGATATGGAAATCATAAATCCTGAGGATATAAGTCCGATGCAGACAGCATACATCATCTATACTTCCGGCAGTACAGGGTTACCAAAAGGTGTTGAAATTCATCATGAAGCATTCTCAACCTTTGTGCAGGCTTTTACAGAATTATGGGGCTTTTCCAGTAAGGATGTAACACTCCAATTCAGCTCTATAGGCTTTGATGTATCTATCATTGATATCTGGATCCCTTTATTAACCGGTGCAACTATAGTTCTGTATCCGGATAATAAAATTATAGGAAAACCTTTGCTAGATTTTATTATTGACCATAAAATTGATACTGTTCCGTATCTTCCTCCTGCTGTACTGAGTACACTCCCCACGGATCTCCCTATTGGATCTCTTCATACTTTATCAGTTGCAGGTGAGGCCCCGTCAGAACAAACGGTAAAAAGCTGGTGCAATCGTGTGCGGCTCATCAACGTATATGGTCCTACGGAAACTACAGTTAGTGTGGTCACTCATCAGTTTAAGATAGAAGATACAAACCCCCATATCATAGGACAACCTTTAGAAAGCGCTCAAATATACATATTGGATAAAAATCTTGAAAAAGTGCATAAAGGTATAACCGGAGAAATATACATCGGAGGAAAGCAATTAGCAAAAGGTTATATAAATAGGCCTCTGGAAACTGCAGAAGCTTTTATTGAAGCGCCGGAATGGATAAAATTTATTCATGGGGAAGAATACCGTTTGTATAAATCCGGTGACCGCGCATTTTGGAGAGAAGACGGCAATATTGAATTTGTTGGGAGGCTGGATGATCAGGTTAAGCTAAGAGGTTTCAGAATTGAATTGAAAGAAATTGAACATCATATAGGACAGCTTGCACAAGTTGCAAATGCAGCCGTAAAAGTTCATCGCCCGGAACAGGGACTTCCCATACTTGTCGCTTTTCTTGAGCTTTATGATGCTGATAAAGAATATGTAACACTTGAAGATGTACGAGGAAGATTGAAACAAAGTCTTCCTACCTACATGCTTCCCGATAAAATTGTTCTTTATGACAAACTTCCGCTGACATTAACAGGGAAAATTGATAAAAGCAAATTACATATTCCGCTACAGCAAGTAAGTAAGAAAGCCAAAGAAAAGGTTAATGCTTCAGATCTAAAACAGGAAATGACCGAGATATGGACGGATTTGCTGAACCTGGATGAAATTGATGAAAATGATAACTTTTTTGAACTGGGAGGGCATTCTTTGATGCTGGCTCAAATGCACGATCGGTTACCATTGAATGTTCGAAAAAAAGTTTCATTACCGGAATTGTATCGATTCCCAACAATTAATCTTTTTGTAGAAGAAGCACAAAATCGTTTGGCTAAAAATGAAGCAACGCAACAGCAAAAGGCCCGTCTGGTAGAAGAACAATTATTAAAAGATTCAGAACTGCCCTTTGATTTTGAAATTAAAGAACAGCCTGATCCACGGGTTTTAGGTAATCCTTCCAAAATATTTCTTACAGGTGTTACCGGATTCGTTGGTTCACACCTTCTTGAAGAACTTATCTTCAAAAACCCTAACGCTACCATATATTGCTTAGTACGTGCCGAAAATGAAAAGCTCGGTTTAGAACGGATTAAAAGTACATTCTTAAAGTTCAAATTAGTATGGATAGCAGAGTATGAAGACAAAATTAAAATTATATTAGGAGATCTAACAAAACCTAATCTTGGAGTTGAGGAAAACATATACAGAGAACTGGCAAAAGATATGCAGGTTATCTATCATATGGGTAGTGATGTGAGCTATGTTCAGCCCTATGAGCATATCAAAAAACCAAACGTAGATGGTATGGCAAATATACTACATCTGGCAGTTAATGATAAAACTAAATTTCTTATCATTTCTTCTTCAATGGGAGTATATAGCTGGGGGAGAAGTTTTACAGGAAAAACCTGGATGACCGAAGATGAGCCAATAGAGCAGAATCTTCCTGCAGTCTGCCGCGATATGGGGTACATCAGAAGTAAATGGGTGATGGAAAGTATGGCTTCCAAGGCCCGGGACAAAGGGCTTCCTCTAATCAATTTTCGCTTAGGTTTTGTAGTGTGCCATGGAGAAACAGGGGCAACACCTTTAAATCAATGGTGGAGTTCTTTAATGCGTTCCTGTATTGAATTGAAAGCGTTTCCTTACGTGATGGGGCTGAAAGATGAAGTAATTACAGTAGATTATGTATGTAAAGCAATTGCCCATATTAGTCAAAAGAAAGATGCTGTAGGCTTGAATTTTAACCTAAATCCATTGCCTGAACACGATCTTTCACTTACTGATTTTTGTGTGCGCATAACCGATTACTGTGGATTGCAAATGAAAGGAATGGACTTTCAAAATTGGTTTGAGCAATGGAGGCGGAATCAGGAACTACCGCTCTATTCTCTTCTCTATTTATTCACTGATGATGTACATGAAGGTAAATCCCTTGTTGAAGCTTATGAAGATACTTACTATTTTAAAAGTAATAATACAGAACGCTTTTTGAAAGATACAGATATTCGTCCTGCGATTTTTAACAAAAAGGTAATGGAAGCATATCTTCGATTTATGAAGATGATATAATATGATTTTTAATATCTAATTCGGTTATTACAAATAGTTTTATTTATTTGTAATAACCGTTTTAGATTTAATTTACTGTTGTTTAATGTGTTAAGTGTGCGTGCTGTATTGTGTAACATGCAGCTGCAGTCATATTTCAAAAGTAAGGCTGCCTGTTTCACATAGCTAAAAAATTATCCGGGGTGGTTTAGAAAATAGGATTTTACATGGATCTGGAATGTTTTTCAATATTAATGAGTTTTAACCACTTGAATGGGAATCACTACCTGTGATTAGAATTTCCCTTTTTTTGATTACGGCTTCACGGCACTTGAAAAAAATTTATGGAGAATGTATTGAAAATCTTGTTCAAAAGATCAAAATGGCTGTCAAGTTAGAGTGTCAATCTTTAATTGCAAAACGCGTAACTATTTTCCATAAACACTCTGGTAACTTCAATAAGGATAAAATATTCTGTAAATTAGCTATTATAAAAACCATGTATAAAATATGATATTCCAGGAGGGCAATCAGCGTTAAATCTATTTCTTACTAATAATCTGAAATACCCAAAGCAGGCAATTTAAAATAATATTCAAGGCATTCTATAATCCTATCAATCTCGTTGGAGAGGCTATTAATCAGATTATTAGATAATGTGGAGAACTTATTTATAGTGTTTAAAAAACGTTTGAAAATCTGACTACAACAATTACCAATCCGGCTACTTTTTATAAAACTATAACCAGGAATTTTGTACTTGAAATTTAAGTCAGTTACAAACGATTAAAAATAGAATTATGCAAAAAAGAGAATTAGGGAATAATAGGTTGGAAGTTTCCGCATTAGGCTTTGGCTGTATGGGGTTAAACTTTTTGGACGGAAAAGGTCTTGATAAAAAAGAGGCCACAACATTACTGCGCAATGCCGTTGAAAGAGGGGTCACTTTTTTTGATACTGCGGAAGCATACGGACCTTACACCAATGAAGAACTTATTGGCCAGGCGTTGCAGCCTTACAGAAAAGATGTAGTAATTGCGACAAAATTTGGCTGTAAAGATGCAAGGCCGGCTGTAGGTCTGGACAGCAGGCCCGAAACGATCAGAGCAGTAACAGAAGCATCTCTAAAAAGACTAAAAACAGATTATATAGATTTGCTTTATCAGCATAGGGTTGACCCTAATGTTCCGATAGAAGATGTTGCAGGTACGGTAAAAGACCTGATACAAGATGGTAAAGTAAAATATTTCGGTTTATCTGAAGCAAGTGCTAAAACGATCCGAAAAGCACATTCCATTCATCCTGTATCAGCATTACAAAGCGAGTACTCTTTGTTTTGGCGAGAGCCGGAAAATGAAATCATACCTACTTTAGAAAAGTTAGGAATTGGTTTCGTTCCCTTTAGTCCTTTGGGCAAAGGTTTCCTTACAGGTATCATAAATAAAAAATTAGCAGATATAGACCGCCGAAATGTTATTCCTCGTTTCAGCGAAGAAAACATAAAATCCAATATGGTTTTAGTGGATGCGCTTTCTGAGATTGCTCAACAAAAAAATATTACGGCCGGACAATTGGCATTGGCCTGGCTATTAGCTCAAAAGGCCTGGATAGTACCGATTCCCGGAACTACAAAATTACATCGTTTAGAAGAAAACATTGGCAGTACAAATGTTGTGTTAACAGCCGATGAACTGGCAAAAATTGATACAACAGTGAATGGAATTACACTTATGGGCGACCGCTATCCCGAATTTTTAGAAAAACAAATAGACAAATAAAAACTGGCAATAATGCAAAATATTAAAGGAAAAGTAGTTGCTATTACAGGTGCAAGTAGTGGAATAGGTAGAGCCATCGCCCTGGAATTGGCAAAAAACGGTGCAAAGCTTATTTTGGGTGCAAGACGAACAGAGCAATTACAGCAGCTTGTTGAAGAAATAAAAAGTAAAGGTGGCTTTGCTAATTTTACTCAAATTGATGTAAAGAATAAAGCCGATCTAGTCCGGTTGGTTAATACAGCTGTTGAGCAATACGGAAAATTAGATGTCATCGTAAACAACGCCGGTGTCAGCCAGCTAAGCCGTATTGACGAATTGGATATTGAAGGTTGGGAAGAAATGATCGACATTAACCTCAAAGGTGTTTTGTATGGCATGGCGGCGGCAGTTACCGTTTTCAAGCAACAACAATCTGGACATATCGTCAATATCATTTCAACTTCAGGAATAAAGATTGTGCCCATGCAAGGCGTTTACGCAGGGACTAAAAATGCCATTCGCACTATTGCAGAGGCGTTTCGTCAGGAATCAAACGGAAACATACGAATTACAGGTGTTTCGCCCGGAATTGTGAAAACAGATTTTGCGGACAACCTAAAAAACGAAGAAATGAAAATAACTATTCAAAAAGGAATGGAACAAATCGGCATAAACCCCATAGCCATAGCCAATGCTGTGATGTATGCAATGAGCCAGCCTGATGATGTTGAAATTGGCGATATCGTTATTCGTCCGTCAAAACAAAATTGATTAAATTAGTAAACGAAAAATGCAACAACAATCTGACATCAACCATATTAAAAGTATATCGCAACTCGTTCGCTTATTGGGACTTCCTGCGCCATTGCACCCACTGATTGCGCTGGTTGATTATAATAATGTTTCGATTGAAGTGTTTCCAAAAGGACAAAAAGTAAGTCTTGATTTTTACAAGATCTCCTTTAAACCTACATTCAAAGGACAGATAAAATACGGACAGGGATATTACGATTTTGAAGAGGGTGGCCTAGCATTTTTGAAGCCTAAACAAATTGTTTTTTCACCCGAAGATACAGAAAGTTATGAAGGTATAGCCTTGTATTTCCATTCGGACTTTATCCGGAATTATCCATTGGGGAAAACAATAAATCAGTATGGTTTTTTCTCTTATGATGTGTCAGAGGCCCTATTTTTATCGGCAAAAGAAAAAGAGATTATAGCCAATTTATTTGTTTCAATAGTCAATGAATTAGATAACAATATTGACAATTTCAGCCAGGATGTTTTGGTATCTCAAATAGAATTGTTGTTGAATTACAGCAATCGTTTTTACAATAGGCAATTTATTACGAGGAAAGCCGTCAATCACGATATCATTACTTCTTTGGACAAACTTCTGAACACCTATTTTGAAGGAGAAAATAGTCTGAAAAATGGCTTGCCAACAGTGAAATATATCAGTTCAGAATTAAAACTTTCACAACGCTATTTGAGTGATATGTTGCGTTCTTTCACAGGGTTAAATACACAACAATACATTCAGAGTGCAATCATAGAAAAAGCCAAAGAAAAATTATCAACAACAAATCTATCCGTTTCAGAAATTGCTTATGAACTGGGCTTTGAACATTCACAATCATTCAGCAAACTTTTCAAGATAAAGACCAATGTTTCGCCTTTGGAGTTCAGACATTCATTTAATTGAAGTAGTCATAACTCTAATTATTTTTTAGTTGTTAATTTATTGCAACTGTCAGATTAAGGATTGACTAATTCAGTTAAAAGGAAGATATTTTATTAATAAATACTTCGCGACACTACCTTTAGTTTATTTATCCAAAATTTGGCGGCGAGAGGATATTTCTTACCCCATGCTTATATCCTTTTCGTGAAAAGTCCATGACGATTTGATTTTAAAATATCTTCCGTATATCCTCGATTTGCTTATCTTTACTTTTTTATTAACCAAACAAAAGGAAGAGTTGACGAATGGTATAAGTTGAAAAATTTTATAGTAAAATAACTCGGAAAAATACTACAGCTAACAAAGGTTTGCGACAGGGGTTGAGTGCAAAATCTATTAACAGTTTCTCAATTGAACTTTAGTAATAATATCAGCTTTTGTGCCTCGGTTTGACTTTCGTCAAACTCGCATTTTCTGCCCGAACGCAAAGCCCCAAAACGTGAACAGAAATACTTACAGATCATAGAGCCATATGAAACCAAGAGAATTAATAACGACTAATATTGAAATGACATTATTTGAACCATTGACACAAATTGGTTTTACATTTTCAAAAAGCACTTTGATATTTAAGAGAAAAATAAACGGTTTTGTTCAGACTATCAATTTTCAACTAAATAGATATAATCAAGAGTATGTATGTGCAGAATTTTGGACATCATTTGGAGTGTCTTCAAACGTATATTCAAAATGGCATAAGGAAGAATTTTGTGAAAAACCAATAAATGACAGTTTAGGTGGAGCAATGGATTGGAATATTAAAGGTTGGGAATTCCCAATCATTGATAACAAAAGAGAATTGCATTTTCAAATTATAGACGAAAATGAAAGAGAAAATGTTATGACAGTGCTAAAAAAAAACTTTTTAAATATTGGAATACCTTATTTGGATAGACTTTCAAATTGGGAAAATGCAGCCAATGAAATTGTTGAAAGTGAATGTTCTCATTATAAAGCTTGTGACTTTTTTTTAATTGCAGGCCTTAGAGATAAAGCATTATGGGCTTTGGAACAGGGACTTGATTGTTGGGAAAGAAAGCCAAAAGGATCATTTCCAGAAGACAGAGATAAAATTAAAATAAGATTGAAAAAGTACTTTGGAAAATAGTGCTTCTGCTCACACACACTAACAAACAAAACATAAGAAAATCTTTAGAAAAAAGTTAAAAATATATTATTTTAAAACTTACTGGAAAGACGGTTGGACTGAAGATAACCAAAGGCAATAAATGTTGCTGACTTGAGTAAAGATATCCTTTCCATTTTTTAATCTTAAGAAGGTTGTTTCCATCGTATTACTGAAATGATCTTGACTTTACAAAAACATTGTATAGCTTATTTAGAAATAAAAAAAAAGGATTCGGAAATTATTGTCGCTAAACCAAAAAAATCCTATCCCTTGTACAAAGTAAGAATTAGAAATGTACCTTATATTCCCATCGGAAAACGAGGCTTTAAATCAAAATTTCCTGTTTGTGAGATTATTAACTGTATTTTATATAAACTTAAAACAGGTCTTCAATGGAATCTTTTGTCTGTATTGCAGTTATTTAGCAACGATGTTCTTCATTATAAAAGGGTCTTTGGCTATTATCTAAATGGTGTAAAGCCAGAATATGGGAAGCTTGCTGGAGTGGTATTGTGCAAAAGAATAAATCAAAAATTGATTTATCTAGCAGAGATGCAGATAGCAGCCATACACTAGCTTTAAAGGAAGGTGAAGCGGTTGGTTATCAGGGGTCGGAAAAAGCGTAAAACAACTAATGCTATATATTTAGAAATGGACTACCCTTAGCCATGTTGATGCCTGTCTGTGGGAATCACAATGACCTGTTTAATATTGAAAAAGCATTTTACAGAAATAACAGTCTTACCTGCATCAGGCATTTCATGGGATGGACTTTTCCTGAACTTTGATGCCGGATTTGATGCTGAAAATCTACGTTCAAAAACATTAGAACTGAGATTAATAGCAAATATTGCTCATAATAAAAGAAACTCCGATACAGATAACGATCATTGCTTCAATGGGCAATTGTACAAAAAAACGATATGCAATAGAAAGAACAAATGCTTATCTGATAGCTTCAGATCGATACTAAACAGATTTGATACCACAATAACAAGTTGGATAGGATTCAATTATGTAGCTTTTATAGTTATTGCTTTTTGAAAATTTGAAAAAGGAAAGTCGAAAATGACTTCATTGACTAATTCACTGTACCTGTATATCAATTTCCGGAAAGTACACCATGTTTTGATACTTGACAGTACTGGAATGTTTAGGATTTTTCAATCCCTGTACCGAGATGGCGATTTCATTTTGTAACCTATTTATTTTTGTTTAATTTGTT
This sequence comes from Chryseobacterium sp. WG23, assembly GCF_024586575.1. Lineage (NCBI taxonomy): Bacteria > Pseudomonadati > Bacteroidota > Flavobacteriia > Flavobacteriales > Weeksellaceae > Chryseobacterium > Chryseobacterium sp. WG23. The sequence goes on along the minus strand of NZ_JALCZE010000007.1, from coordinate 27,278 downwards.
AACAGTGTAATATAACGCATCAATTTTCCAATTTTTCAAAAAAAATTTAGGTTATTGTATTCATCTCACAGCCGGTAAATGGGCTGCGTTCCAAATTATTCTAAAAATGGGGAACAGGAAACGATGAATTCAAAATACTATACTTTCTTCAGCATCAGCGGCTTTAAAAAATTACCTTCTTAAATTTCCAAAATTTAAAAAAAACAACGTTCAGAATTATAAATTGGAACGTAGTATTGTGAGTAAATAGTTTATTTTCAATTAGTTAAATTGTATTAATGTATAAGTTCGCATTTATCCTGCGGAACATTCTAAGCCTTTCCTAAGCCTAATTTTGCATCATAAATATTTTTATTATGAATGTAGAAAAATTAAAAACAGGTATCGCAGACACAAGAGTCAAATTATGATTAGGAAAAGTAATTTTCACAAATTTGTTCGAAGAAAAATGTAGCTGTTCTGATTAGCTGCCCTATTAGAATCTTTCGGAGCAGGCGGATAAATTAACTGAAATCAATATCAGTTTGGTACATATGAAATACTTTGTATTAAAATTTTTCACTCATCAAAATTCGTTTCGGACCCATATACATCAATAGAAAGCCTTATAAAAATAAGCCATTATTATTTAAAAAAATAAAAAAATGAAAGCATTTCTGATTTTTTCGATATTGTTGCACAATAATCTTCAAGCAAACATTACAACATCAATTGCCAAAGAATATTTGAATTATTCTATTATAAAAGACGATAGAACCATTGGCAATATCCGTGTGGAACGTTCTTTAAAAGACGATATCACCGAATACCTTTTTGAATCCCGAGCTAAAGTAAAAATAATTTACAGTATTGAAATTTACGACAAAATGGATGTCACTTTTAAACAGAATATTCTACAGCAGGCCAAACTTTACCGAACAATGAACGGAAAACTAAAAGTGAACAACACGGCTACCTGGAACGGAAGTTTTTACAATCTTTCGGATAAAGATGGAGCTAATGGCTCTCTAAAACAGTCCATTTTCAGCTCTACTGCAAGTTTATATTTTAATGAGCCTCAAAATATAAAATCTGTTTTTTCGGAGAAATTCCAAAAAATGATTCCTATTCAGAAGATTAATTCCAAAAAATACAGGATCAATCTGCCGAACGGAAACACTACTACTTACACATACAGCAGCGGAATTTGCACCTTAGTTGAAGCCAATACGGATTTTGCAAACCTTAAATTTGTTCTTGATACAAACTCTGATAAAACCCATTAAAAGTATAGTGCTCCTCAATAATAGGATAATACAATAGGCTGCTGCTTAGATACAGTATCTAAAGAACTCTGTATTAATGGTGGTTTATGCAGATCGAGGTGTACAAAAGTGGTACAGGATTAAGATGCTGCAACATCTTTTTTTCTACATTTTCGCAAGAATTTCGTCTTTGAAAACGCCTATGAATAAAGGGTTTTATCGATTTCATAGTTAAAATAAAAATAGCATTTGTACTACTTTTGTACACCTGCAATCTTATAAATTGCTGTAAATTAAATAATTGACAATTCCCGAAAGCATCAGTAATAATTGATACATTTCGCCTGTATACCTCAATTTTTATCTATTTTTAAGACGAAAACAATTTACAATTTTAACAAGAAAAGCTCAAATTTTCTATTAAAATGTTTTAATCAATCTACTTATTAATTCTCTGTTGGATTTACTAACTCCAGAATCTTTTGATAGATTTGACCATTTACAAAGTGCAGAACTTGTTTGCTCAATAACATTCTCTATGAATTCTTTTGATAGTTTGGCTTCCCTTCCTAATTTATTCAGATGTTTGACGGTAATATTTCGTCCTTCTCCCATTACCATAGTGCTTTGTTCGCCACCTGGTCCAGATGAGAAAGTAAGGTCGTAAGCGGGTGATAATTTCCATTCACCAAATTCATTCATCAAAAACGAAAAATTCTTAGCATGGTCGTCTCTATTGTGTGCCATAACATTGAAAACTGCCAACCGAAACATTTTTTCTACCTCTCTAATATCTTTGGTTAAAACAGCTGTCAATGATAGTAAATCTTCATAATCAAGAGATGGAAACCTAAAATTGCTGTGAACGAGTCCACTCACCGTATGCATATGGAGACGCTGATTTGCTTCTCTATCAAAACGCTTTACGGCAAAATAGCCATTCCCTTTCTGTGAAGGAAACAAATGAACTTCAGGCATTTTAATTCCTGCATCTACAGCCATTAAAGCGTAAACGTATTCTATTGATCCAGCATCTTTTCCATCTAATGAGTTTGGAAATTTTACCATCCAAGGTTCAAAATTATCGCTTAACAAATTCGCTCCGTATGATATATTTTTTCTCTCTGCATCAACGCCAATCAATGCTTTTGGCCGTGCTCCAGCAGAGGATCCGTTCAAAGCCAAAAGTTCTGCGATCACTTCTTCTGAATCACCTTGCAAAACGTTTTCTGTTTGAGTAGCCAAAACGTCCAAATCAATCATCTTATTACTACTATCTGGACTCTGATCCGGCTCATAAATCAATGCGCCCATACCGTGCAATCCAACGTACGCTAAACGGTCAAGTGGTGAAATGTCAGATGAAGAAATTCCTTCCGAGCGAAGCATACGATCAAAGAGCAATCTTCCCCAACCGTCGGGCAAGCTATCATTGAAAACACCAGCCAAACCTTCAAATGGATCTCTTGAAAGCTCTATCACGTCTCGTTGCAAAGGAAGTTTTATAGGTGAAATTTCTATATTGGTTTGCAGGAATTCTTCATCGTATTGAAAATAGATGATACCATCACGAATTGCCAAACGACCAACGGGTTGAATTCCAGAACCAAAATTCAATCCTACTTTTATTTCTTTGATGGATGTTTTCATTTTCTGCTTCCTCTTTTTTTAATGGGCTTTTCCACTGATTTTAGTACATCATCAATAGATTTAAAACTCTGTTCCTTCGGTTTTAAAATATCAACCATTTCTTCTAAACCACCAACAACTGAAAGCAATTTTAAAAATGAATCCAATGAGATCAAGCCTTTCTGCTCAAATTTCCTCAGAGTTGGTAAAGGAACGCCTGATCTTTCAGCCAATCCTTCCTGTGTTAGATTCATTTGCAATCGTCTTTCTCGGATATTATCAATCAGTTTTTTTTGAACTTTAGACAAAGAAATAAATAACATAATAGTAGTATTTATTATAATTAATTAGCAATAAATAATATTATTGTATTACAAATATAAGGAATTATTACAAGATATGTGGAACACATAGTCAAATTAACCACCTAATTACACTGCAAAATTTAAGAAATACTGTTTTATAATTAGATTGTTTTTAAATATTTAATTAAATAATCAATTCAAAGTTTAACCAGTTGAATACGGATTTTGACCTGATTGTTGAAAAAAGTTAAACAAATTTATAATTACTCTGAAACAGCTTATATTGCATAATGGTTTTGAATATATTGTATATAATGTCTGTATGTTTTAGAAATCCTGCCGTAAAGCCTATATATGTTTATAAGTCATTGCTTGATAGTCAACTAAAAGACAGAAAAAGAAATCAAAGAAAAGCTAATTTATTTCCCGATACAGAAAGTAGACTACTTCCTGTTTATGCAGGTTTACAGAAAAGTAGTATCATGATTAGTAAAATTATGTGTTGTATATAGGTGATTATAGTTAATATTCAACTAAAAATTTCAAAGTATCATAGAATTTTAATAATTGTTTATATTCATAAATTATTTTTCCAAAATGTTTTTTTTGTGATTTATCATATTCTTCCTTAGGATATAAACTGAAATTTCTTATATAATATTTAATTACTGAAGTAGATAAATTAATCTCATATTTTTCTGAATAATGCCTAATTTTTAATAAACATAATACTATGTTTGGATTATTTTCTAATACTATATCCATTTCTCGATTTGCTAAAAAATCAAGAAATAGTTTGTCTTTTATAAATTTATCATTACTCAAATCATATATAATAGAAGAAAAATTAAAAAAAGTCGAATGCAATAGTGCATTTTCTATATTTTTATTAATTGCGATATGATTGTTAGCAATAGCCCAAGTGTCTTCGATAAACCAAACATCAATTGGTAAATTGTCTACAAATATTTTGTATCCTCCAAAATTATTTTTCTTAAAGTTACCATATGTGTTTAAAATTTCTTCTAAGAATTTAATATCATTAGGCTTCTTTAAAACCAAATCTAAATCATTAGGTTTCTCATATTCTTCTAAAAAATAGTTTCTTATAACACCACTAAATACGTAAACTACAAAATGATTCATTAGATCACGAATCAAAGTTTTTATATGATGATCTAAAATACTATCTAAGTAAATTCTAAATTTTTTATCTATTTCAAATTCTTTGTCCACTTATTTTTTGATAATGCATTAATGCGTATTTGTCAGTCATTCCTGATATATAATCTACAATTATTCTAAGCTTGTAGTAATCATCTAAACCTTGAAACCCTTCAAAATCGAATTTTGATATATCAATTTTGTCATTTATGCTTGGTTCAACACTTGTTACCTTTTCAAGAATTGCGGTATTAATAATTGATTTAGAAATTAAGTTATATGCTTTTCTTTCTAAACCATTCTTTTTATTTATTATAGCTGCAATATAAAAGTCAAGTAAGCCTTTTATAACGGAGTATCCTGTTACTTCTAAAGAATTAACTTCATCTGAGTCGTAGATTTTATTTTTACAAATATTTCCTAACTTATCTTCTATATTTAAAATATCATCATCTAATAATTCCTTCTGATATTGACCATTCATAATACTATTATAATTGTCTTTAAAAATATCAAAAGCTTTAGTTACTAAATAATCTATTAAAAATATTCTGAGCCGTACCATTTTAGTTTTTTCGCTAGAGCTCTCATATTCAATTTCATTTACTTTTTTTAAAAATTCATCATCATCATTATCTTTTTTTACTACTTGGAGTATATGATCAAATTTATATAATCCTTTATTAAAACCATCTTCAACATCCATAGTTCTATAAGCTATAGTATCTGCAGCCTCCATTAAATAGCACAATGGATGTCTAAAATACGTTTCACCATCCTTTAGACCACAATTATCCATGATTTGCTGAAAATACTTATGTTCTGAGTAAAAAACACCATGTTTTTTATTACCAATTTTATCTCCACTTTTATCTCTAGTTTCAGTATTAGGATATTTTATATATGTTCCTAATACTGCAGACGTAAGATTTAAACCATATACATTATCAAGAATCTGTAATTTTGTCAAAACTCGTAATCCCTGAGCATTTCCATCATATTGCGTAAAATCAAGTTCTTGAGACTCTTCTATTTTAAGCCTTTTCAATTCTGGTAATTGTTTATTATTTTCCAGCAATTCTTTAAAATAGTTTGAGATTGTATCTTCACCAAAATGACCAAAAGGAGTATTACCAATATCATGAAATAGGCATACACTTTGTAGTATCATTGGTACCGTTCGCAATAGTGTTGCTCTCAAACATTCATTTTCATTTTTTAAAAAATTAAATTCTTCTTCTACAATATTTTCATTTTCGTTATTATAAATTTCATTAATTAATTTTATAGCAAATGTATAACCAATAGACATAACTTCCTGAGAATGAGTTAATCTCGTATGAATATTATCATCATCAGATAAAGGAAAAACTTGAGTCTTATCATGCATCCTTCTTATCGCAGGACTATATATAACTCTACCGTAATCACTTTCAAAATCATTTCTAATACCATACTTCTGTGTGCCATTATCTGGTTTGCTATTCGTATCATTAGTAGATTTCAATCTTTTGTTACTTAGGAGTTTTTTCCATTCAAGTTTATTTGCCATGTATTAGTTTATTATTAATTTATTTTTAATTAATAACAATAAAAATTGTTATTTTAAAGTTTCTTATATCTGTAAAGATACTAAACGGTTTCTATTAAATTTATTAACTTTTCAAGAAGATATTCTGAATTCAAATCTTCCTCTTCCTTCAAATAATCTACAAAGGTAGGTTCTGTTGCAATAGTGATTGCTTTACATCTTTTAATTAAATATTTAAAAAAATCAACATTTTCAGGACTAATAGATTTTTTAGTTTTGAAATAATCCAAATCAATATCTAATATAAAATTATCAATCCATACATCTATTGCTAAGTTACATAGTTCAAATTTTTTAAAGTTATTAATAAGTATTTCCGATTCAATTACAGCATTACTATCAGGATAGTTATAGTTATTTATTACTTTTTGATTTTCATATTCTTTATCACTAATACAATAAACTCTGTTAGGTTTTTTACAATAGGAATCGTAACTATAAACTAATATTTTTTTAAAAATTTCTAAAAGCACAGCAGCATCAATATGTTCATCGTGATGCAACAAATCAATGTCATTGAAATCACCTTTTACTAATGTTTCCAATAATTTTTTTTGCTCAAAATCCCAATCATCCTGAGTTTTTATTTTGTACTTTAATTTCTTCAGCTCTCCTTGGTATGCTCTATGTAAATCGGTATGATGATCAAAAGTTAAAAGATATAAGTTTTCTCTTCTTTGAGAATGCCAAAACTTCAAAACATGATGATGTTTTTCACAAATATATACAGGTTTCTCTTTAATAGTTCTCAACTCACACATACTAATAATTTGCGACTGCTCTATATTGATTTATATCTTTTTTATCTATACCAAAACTATTAATTAATTCTTTTGATTTTAATGTATTTAATAGCTTATAATTATAATCAGTTTTTTTGAATGTTGGTTTATGTTGCTTTACAAATAATTCTCTGTAGATATATCCAATACTCTTTACTACTTCAATTAAATCAGGATTATTCAACGAATCTAAATATAAATTAGTTAACTTAACACTATCCTCAATGGAATCAGTACTCTTAATAATTGAAGTTAATGTATTTGATTCAAGCGAAATCTTTGCTCCTTTTTGCAAAATTAGTCTTCCAACCAATTCAGATATTTTTTTACTATCAATAATAATTTGCTCTTCTAATTTTGATACATACAATATTTTATTATTAAGAGAAATCTTATCAGATCTCAATATTAACACCATATCATTTTCATCACATTCAAAATCTTCAAGCTTCTCTAAAACAGCATTAAAGTTCCTTTCTAAAAGTTTTATATGATTGTTTTTAAATAGCTCTCTTAATAGATCATAATTTGATTTAGTGGTGGTTAATTTCTTATTTGTTAGAGATACAACTTTATTAGTTCCTAATTCTTTGAAATCTAATTTATTCCAACCGAAATAACAACTATTCAAAAATTTATCATAATTTTCATCCGAAATTTCATTACATAACATTAAGCTCTTTTCGAATGACTCATCTTCTTTCGATAATTTTTGTTTAGATAGTTCATTCCCAATTTCTTCTATATTAAGATAACTTACTAAACTGTTATCAATTTTATCTTCACTTTCTTTATAATAGTCTATAACATTATTCCATTTAGGAACAACTTTATTGTTAATTAAAAGTTTTTCTTTGACTTCTTTGTCTTTAATCGAACTCAAATCCAATATTTTCGTATTTAGTTTTTCAATAATTTTGAATTTTAACTTAATATCTAAATCCTCATTATTTAAAAGCATTTTTAAACTCTCTTCATCTTCATTCGCATTATTTTCTAATTTCAAATATACATTTTCTACATAGGTATTAATTTCGTCATTAATATACTTTAGTAAAGGTTCACAATTTGAAATTATCATAGCATTATAATTAGATGTTTCAAATGGTAAGTCATCAACTTTATCACAAAACTCATTTAATAGTAATAAAATATTTTCAGTCGTAATTTTATAATGTCCTTTGTTATAAATTAATTCAAATAAATACTTTTTGTTTTCATTTGGTTTTTCTAATCTCAAAATTTTAATATTTATAAGCGGTAACAATCTTTCAATTTGGGATTCAAACCAAATGGGACTGTTGTTTTTATCATAATTATATAAATATTGTATACTTTCTTCAATTGTTTTCTTTATTAATCTACTACTTTGGATTTCAATTAGTTTTTCCAAACTCAAATTCAAAATTATCGCTTCAAAGATGTAATATTTTTTGTTAGCATCGTAAGTACTTTTATTAAATACATATTCCCAAAATCCACTCCATGCAATGGTAATCTTTTCAATAAATCTATTTAACCCTTCTTTACGGTCGATATATCCATCAACAAATTCAATAGATCTCTGTTTCTCATTAGATAATAAATCAATTATAGCATCATATTTTTTTGAGTAGTTATCATATTTTTCTCCTAAGAAATCCAATAAATCAAAATTCAAAATAGAGTCTCTACTAAACCACTTTAATTCTAATTTGTCTGCAATTGTTTCTGTGTGTGTAAGTTTGTATTCAAAACTTTCATTAAAAGAAGCCTTTACGCTCTTTTCGAACTTTTTATCATCTATCGTAAGAGAAACTTCGTGGAACAAAGAAATATACTCATTGTAATTTTCATTAATGTGTCCCTCCAAAACTAAATTTCGTAGTAAACCATTATTGGAAAACTCACTTAAATATTGATTAATATCTACTTCCTTAAATATCTGTTTTAAATCCCAATTTTCTATTTCGTTTTTTTCTCTCTTTAATTTTTCAATTTCTTTTTTAAGTGCTTCAATTCTATCATTATGTTTACTTTCTATAAAATATTTTCTTTCCTCAAAATTAAAGTCTGGATTAATCTCATTTTCAATTTCTTCAAAATCAAAACTAAAAACGTTACTTTGAGAATTGCTATAATGTGGGTGCTGATATCTATAACTAATTTTACCTTCTTCAATTAATTCTTCAAATTTTTCTTTTTCCTTTAAATCAGTAATATTAATTTCGGAAAAATAAATCGCAGAAGAAGGAATTTTAGTTAAAATCTGGTTTATGTAAATTTGTCGTAGTTCTTTTATATCAGATAAATTTTCATCATATATGTTTCGAATTTCCTCATTTTTTTCAGTTATTAAATCCGTTTTTTCTTTGAGCAAATTATTAATGTATGATTTCTTATTATTAATCAAATTATACAACTTACCCTTTTTACTATTTAGTTTATTGAAATCTTCGGGGTCGATATTTTTATAAGTTATCATTGCGAATAACTCTGCTTCACTTCCTTTTATAATATCGGGGTTTAAAACCTTCCTATAAATAACGAATTCATGAAATATATTAACTAACAGTCTCATGTCTATATCATCAATGAAAGTAGTAATATCAGATAAAAATTCTTTAGTAAAAACTTGTTCTAAATCGGACTCCTTTAATAAAGTTTTAAGTTGTTCTTCTGCATTTGTGGAATTAATAAATGGAATAACCGGAATTATATATTCAAAGAATTTTACTCTTTCTTTTTTATCACCAAATAAATCATCTCCAACAGCATATAAAAACTTAATTCCAAAATTTTCGTATTGCTTTTTATTTTTTAGTGTGTCAGCATTATTCAATAAAATATTAAGTTCTCTTAATTTGGTAAATATGTTTGTATTATCAAATCTGTCTAAATCTTCTATTACAACAACATTAAAAGGATTTTTCTCAAAGTAATATAGAATCTCATCATAATGTTCATTTAATATCGATTTATTAGATTTTTCTCCAATCTCAATTTCTCCTTTTAGATTTACTTTATTAATTGTAGAGTTTGTAAACAATTCGACAACTAATTTCGAAAAATAACCAACTCCTAAAAATGCTAATAAGAAGATTAAGTTTGGGCTCAATTCAAAATCCTTAAGTCTAAATGTCCACGTCTTCGGATCTACATAATCTAAAAAATTATATTTAAACAAAAGAATTATACAAACAACCCAAATAATAAAACTCAATGGTATAAGTCCCCACAACTGCCAATTAGGAATGTTTACGATTCTTTTAAATCGAGATTCTGGCAGGTTAGATGGTTTTACTTTATAAACAATTTGTTGTAAGATACTAATTTCAAGTTGCCTTTCTAGCTCTTCATTATTTATAATAGTTTCTTTAAATTCATTTACTATTTCTTTTTCAGCCTCTTTTTCCGACTTCCCATTTTTAATTTTTAAATCAAAAAGTTCTTTAAAATTTTCTTTTGTTTTAGTTTGGTTAAATGCTGCTAAAGATATATTCAAAAAATTATATTTTTTCTCATTCCAATACTGAAATGTCTTTAATATAGTACTTTTTCCAGAACCGTATCCACCCGTTAAAGCTATATTATTAATTCCCTTTGCATTTAAAGTATCCTTTAATTGATCTAAATACGGTTGTATCTTATCAATATCTTCAGATTTTGTTAAAATTTTTGGTGCAAGCGAACTTATTATAGTTTCTTCAACATCAACTTTCTTTCTGAAAAAATTAGAAAATAAATTTTTATTCATATTTCATTATGGCGTTCTTACAAATTTAACTAAAAAAGTCCTCTTTTCAAAAGAAGACTTTTCAACAGTTATCATAAAATCAATAGATTCTACAATGTTATTTTTTCGTTCACGATTACAAACTCATATTTCTTTTAAAAACTAATTTTAGAATATGTTCTATACTTAGAATCAATATAATTTCTAATCTATCTTTTCGATATAATTAAAAAAGAATAATCCAGCAGTAGCAGTTCCAAGCGAACCCGTTCCTCCTTCAACATAAGAAAATTTAATTTTTCTTCCTTCCATCAATAAAACTTTTAGTTTTTTATAATCATCCAAACTTAAATCATATCTTCCATTCCACCCATCTTTTATCTTTCCACTTTTATTATACAAATCATCTGGTTCTAAATTAACTATAATATCTTTATTTACAAAAGAAGCCAGATCACTGTGTAAATCGTCAAATTCTTTAATAGTTTTGATTATGTGAATTTTGTAATCATTAATTCCGTTATTATTTATTATTTTTTTTATAACACCATGCAAAAAGTAGTATTCTTTCACTATTCCCGAAGACATACTTTCACCGTCTTCATAGTTATCTATTAATTTATTATAAGTAAATATTGGAAACTGCGTTGTTTCACTATTTTTCGATGAATTTAAATCTGTCTGTACATCTTCATTTTTTATCAAAGTTTTTATGAGTTTCAAATCAATTGTATAGAAGTCGGATTTTCTTTTATTGTTTTCATCTGTATAGTTTATAACAAAAAGTGTTTTTCCGTTTTCTTTTACGGTTTTAAATCCATTAATGTTTCTCTTAGATTTGTCAAGATATAGTCTTCTGTGTAGAAAACTCATATTTTCAATACTTTGATAACCTTTTTCTCCTAAATCAGACATAATTAGAATATCAAAGAATACTATTCCTTTTTCGTTAGTAGAATACAAAATTATTTTAATCCTGTCTTCGTCTTTTTTTTCATCAGTATAAGAGTACTCTTTTGCAATGGTCGTTTTAAATTCAATTTCCTTATCTCTACCTCCTATTACATCAAATATTTCTTTTCTTAAAACTATACTATCATTAAGAAGTATTGATTTAGGATATATAGATTGTAGTAACTGTTTCTTATTTATAACATTAGATTCATTCACTAAATCATCTTCAAATACAGGATTTTTAGGTAGACTCTTTTGTCCTTGCAAATGATTCTTCAACATCATATAATCGTTGATTAGCTTTGCATTATGAGGTTTCATCCCTATTGCAATATATTGTTGCTCTTTAAAACTCCTGTCTCCTCCTAATCTATCAACACTGGTAAAGAATTCTTCCTGAAGTTTTATATCAGTGCAAACATTCTGTACGGCTTTTTCTATTTCCAAAGGTGTTTGATATCCCAACCTCTGTGCAGATATTACCATCCATCCTCTAAAAGAGTTCGAACCATAATAAAAATTAACTTTAGCATTTCTGCAAAAGTCATTTCTAACATCTTTAGTAAGGGTTTGCGCTTGTATTAATAGGATGTTTGAGAAAATAATCATCCCTAAAAAAAATAATTTTGTTTTCATTTTATTTATAGGTTTTCAATTTTATGAACTTTTATATAACATTCCTTATGGAAACCCGTAATAATGCTTAAAAAACAAAAAAAACAGGCTTGAAACGTTAGTCTCTACCTGTCTCTGAGGGAGTCGAAGCCCTGTGGTACAAAGTAAAGCAACGCTCAAGCCATAGACCTGAGCATTTTGCTAAACTCTTCTTGTACCACTTTGAATTTTCGACTTTTCAGAGACAAGAAATCAGTTTCGCTAAATGCGGTGTATTGTTATTTTAAATTAAATTCTATTTATTTTTTATTCTTATAATCTTTTTTACTGTTTTACTACCAGTAAAACTACAGCTTTTGACTATTTTATACAACATTTTTATATTGTATTTTGCTTTGACAGCTATGTTTTCAGCTGCTCTTTATTCGAAAATATTTAGTTAAGATTCTGTATTTATTAATATTTTGAGTTTGTAGAACTCCTCCTAAAACATTTACTACAAAAGATTTTCTGCAATCTTAATTTAAGCTTTTTTATTTTTTCAATCTCCAGAATTATAACAGACTTCTGTTGTATAGTTCAAAATTAATCATGGACTTCGCCTATGTTAAATAATCAAATGTTTGCAAACTATATTTAACAGGAGGTTAGGTCGTATTTCTTTCTAAGTTTATTTGTTCTTAAGTTTTGGATCCGCAAATAAGCCCACGTTTCTTTGAGTTCTTCCTCTTTAATAAAAAGATACTGAAAGTAAACTTTTTTCATTAAGCCTAAAAAACCGATGTAATATTACAACGGTTAAGTTTTTAGTATTGTGATTATTTATGAATCACTCAAGGTCTTGCTTACTTTTGATACCATATTTGGCCCTCAACTTTGCTATCCTAATTTCATCTTTAAGTACCATAAAACTATATCTAACAAGAGCTGTTGATTTAATAAAAGCGCTTGGAATATTTTTCCGGCTGTAACTTAAAAACATAGACGCAATTCGCCAATCATTCTTTCCTGCTATAAGATAGTTTGCCATGAGTTCGTAATCTTCAGTTATTGCAAGAGCAAGTTCATTGTGTAAACCTTGTGGCATCTTTTGAGAAATTTCCTTCAAATCAGTTTTAATCTGTTCTGAATAAAGTTCATTATAAGGCTTATTTATGTGTAACTCAGTCCAAATTGGCTCAAACGTTCGGAAATCACGCTCATCCAAAATTATTTCTGCATTAACATATTCAAGAATATCGGAATCCATATTTTGGATTATGTATAAAAATGCTTCCTTAAGCTCTTTTAATTTAGTTTCTGCTTCCATTACTAATAAATTATTTTATAAATTACCTTTGCGTTTTGCGCTGTCTCTTAATCTTGAAATTCTTACAGATAATTGAAATTCTTTAAATATATCTTGAAGTCTTTTATCTGTGGGGATTATACTTAGCATCGGAATTTCTTCTTCCATATAAGACAAACACATTCCTGCAATATGTTTGTCATGCTCTCCAGCAATCAGATAAGTCGCGATTAAAATATAATCATCATAAATGCAGGCTTCAAGTTCATGATGTAGGCTTTTACACATACTTTTGCAAATTTCATCCGCATCATTCAAAATCTGTTTTTGTTGATCATAACTAATCTCTGGTCGATTATCACTTAATTCCTCCCAATGATTCTCAAATTCACTGTAATAACGCTGAGCTAAAAATTCATCTGCTCCATCATCATCAATCTCTTCAAGAGACATATTTTGAACCTTATACAAAAAAGTCTCTTTGATTTGTTTCAATGTAAATTGTTGTTTATTCATTTTAACTAAAATTTTGATTTTAAAAAATATCCTGAAACACGGTTTTCGATTGCAGATTCATCCGACTGCTTACTATTAAGAAGCCAGTCATCTAAGTCCTCTCGCTTGTAGAAGACTTTTCTACTTGGTTGATAAGAAGCAATTTTCTTGTTTCGGCGAAGTTCTCGGAGTGTCGGTACGCTTACATTAAGGTACAAGGCAGCTTCTTCTGTGGTAAGGACATTTTTCGTCTGAAGAAGAGTAAGCAATTCTTGTTTGTCAAGAGTGCTTAGATTTGTTGGTTGTTTTTGCATTTTGATAATTATTTATTGATTAATTATATGCAAATAGACCATTTTTCAATGCGAGTATAATGCGGAATGTTACCGCATTAAATTCGCATCAAATTAAAAGTATTGAATGATGTATTGGTAGAGTTGTGCTATCTATTAATTAAAGTAATTGTACAAATTTTTTACATTTTCGAGTTTTATAGAAAACTTTTTTTCTATCAGATTACTCCCAGCTCTGGAAAAACTATCCGTACGGGTAAAACCATGATCAGGTGCAGTGAAGCATTTACCCAACTTTTTCTCAATATCAGCATTTGCGTTGTTCTTAAAAATTTCTTCTCCACAGCAGAAATAGATCGGTACAAATAATCCCTGCCAATTAGGATTTTTACGTGTGCATGAAATCCAATTGATTTTGTCCTCCTTTTTTATTTCTTCCTTAATAAGGACTTCACTGAAAACTTTTTCGAATTTATCATAGCCTGTATCTTCAATATATTTATTGGCAACAAGGAAATCGTATAAATCCTTTAAATCTATATTTTCTTTGACTTTAAAAGATTTATCTACAAAAGGAATAAGTTTCATATTGAGTGCAGGAACTCGATTATTGATTCTACAATTTTCAAGGAATAATATGTATTCTAAAAAATCATATACAAATGCCACCTGTATTGCAAAATACTGTAAACTTATAATTACATCTTTGCCGTCAATCTTTAAATCAGACAAAATATTTGGCTCTCTTTTTCTATAAATCAAATAGGAGTAAACATCTTCATCTACACGCTTACTTTTAATTCTCTGTTTGGTATCGGAAATTTCACGTTCGATATTTTTTATGAGGTCTCCTTTTAATTTTTGGAATCTTTGTTTTAGCTCTTCAAGAGAGACTGTTTCAAAATTATATTCAATGTCATATGTAATATCGGAAATATAATTTTCGTAGCATTGTTCTATAAGCCATTTTAAGTACTGTTTTTTCTCTTCGTTTCCAATAGGAAGAAGAGAAAGAACAACATTTTCTTGTTTTGGATGATTTTCAATGGTTAGTTTGAATTTATATTGCAACTTCATAGGAGATAAGCGGTTTTCTTTCCAAAACTTTAGCTTATCTCCGTAGTCTTTAAGTTGTTCAAATTCTTCGTAAAACTGCTGTATTTGTTCAATTGTAAAATTATTATAGTCTGTGACTAATTTTTCCCAAATTTTACCGGTATCAAACTTCTGCTTTACTCTTAAATATTCCTGCTCTTGAAAAAAATCCATTTATCTGTATTTTCTACAAATATAATTCAGGCATTTTACTTACCGCATTTATTTTCTTTTTATCGATAACTTTTGCGTAAATCTCGGTTGTTTTGAAGTGGCGATGCCCTAATAATTTACTTACGGTATAAATATCTGTACCCATCGTGAGTTGCAGGGTAGCAAAGCTGTGTCTTGCACTGTGGAATGTAATATGTTTATCGATTCCTGCTTCTTCTACCCATTTGTGGAGTTTTTTGTTTTGATAAGCGCTGTAATTCAGGTTTTCAAAGATGCTGTCTTTAGGATTCTTGGTTCGGAGTGTTTCAGGAGTAACCTCTAATATCTTTATTGCCTGTTCTGCTATGGGAAGGTGTTCTACTCCTTTTGTTTTCTTTTGAGTGTATTTCAGCATCCAACCGTTTTCAGCATCGTAAGAAAGATTTTTCCACGTTAAGTTTTTGATATCCGAGAATCTGAGTCCTGTTAACGCACTGAATAAAAAGGCATCTTTCATTATTGGATAATAACATTCTGTTTTAGCGAGTTTCTGCAATTCTTCTAATGTAAGATATTGTCTATTCGTTTCTTTTTCTTTGATTCCTTTTACTCCGACTACTGGATTTTCTTTAATCATCTTCGATTGGTACGCCTCTTTTAAAGCAGTTTTCACTTTATTGAAGTAAGATAATGCGGTATTTTGTGCGAGTTTGTTTCCGTTTTGGCTTGAAACTTTCTGATTCAAAAGATAATCTTTAAAGGATTCCAAGAACAAATCATCTACGTTTTCTATTGATATATCCTTATTCTTACAGAATTTTTGGAGGTGTTTGTAGGCACTGTTCCAGTTTCCGTAAGTTCCGTTTACCTCGAAACGTTTGTCTGTTAAAGTTTTAAAGTATTGCAGAAATCCTATTTTCCCTTTAGTACTGCTCACAAATCCATGTTTACGGCTCTGCATATCCAAAATCCTTTTTGCTTTTATCGCTTCGGCTAAACTTGATGTTTCTTTGTTATGAAGTTTTTCAGTTTCGGTTTTCGGTTTATCATAAAGATACAATTGTAGGAATTCATAGTGTCTGGTTTTTCTGTCAGCATCATGATACATCAAAAACAAACTATTCATTTTCGGTTTTCCTTTTTCGGCATTCTTTTTTGATAATTGCCCGTTGCGTTTCATCAGATAGATTTTCATAATTTTCTCTTTTTTTGTTACTAATTATGATACAACATTCAGCCTAATCAATGATACAGGCAACACAAACCTCCTGTATTACACCTTTTCTTTAGTTTTATTTTGTAGAAGTTACTTTTGGTTAGAGAAACTCACCACTTTTTACGCCCTGTTTCTTCCTGATACTTCTGGATTTATTTTCAACTAAAATTTTACAAATATTTTATTTTCTTATTCAAAGGAAAACCTAATTTCTTTTGGGTTGAGGCTTTTGAATAAGCTGATGAATTTTCTAATTCTAAATTTTTAAATCAGATTATGATTTAATCTTTTAATTTAACCAATGTAGTCGAATCAAATTTCAATTTTTAATTAAATCTGGATATTTGATACTAAAGAAGCTATTATAATTGGTGTAACTATTAAAAATCATCTTCAAAGTCCTCTTTATCTTTTTTGAGGTCTTTTGTCCTTACTATTTTTTGTTTTGTATGGTAACCACTTTTAACAGTGTATTCATCCAAGAAGTCATATTGTTCTAATTCTTTAGTCCAATTGGTGATACTGTCAATAGATACATTAAATCTCTTAGCGGTAGTTTCTCTTTTTTGGAAATATCCTTTTTCTGTTTTACTCATCGAGTTGTATTCTCCCCAAAGGAGTTTAGAACCCTCCTGTAAATCAGGGTGGTTGTAGATGTCAAAGAGAATTATAATCGTTCTATTATCTTTTTTCCCGTTTACCAAAGGAATTTCCACATCTTTTAATTTATCGGTTAAAACAAATTTTCTTTTGTCCTCGGTATCTTTTACCAGATATCCTTTTTCAATAAGTCGTTTTCTGGACTTTTGTACGGTATTTTTGTGTAATTGCAGAAGCTCCGCTACGTCAATGTGAGTTAAAATATTAAATCCGCTTTTAAGACTAAAGGAATAATCCAAAGCGAGAATCAGCTTTTCTGTAATGGATAATTCTCTGTTTGCTAAGATTGCAGGAGGAACTTTTATATTAAGTTTTTTCAATTTTTCAGTTTTTTCGTTAAAAAATATCTTCTTTTTCTTACTTCTTTTTTCTAATTTTGACTACTGTAATTGGAACTACTATAGTTCATTTGGAGGTTCAAAAGGATAAAATCACTTATTTTCAGTTTCAATATCACTTTTTTGCGCTTTCAATAACACTTAATTTCATTTTCAATAACACTTTTTTTTCGTTACAATAATACTTATTTTCGGCTTATATATAATAATATTAATTAAATATAAATTTAAAAAGGCTATTTAATAAAATAGTAAACGCCAACAGAGTTGTCGTGCTTTATTTTTTTGAATTAATTGAAAGTTCTTTTTCCTTTGAAAATCTATTGTTAATCAATATTTTATGAATATCCTTTGAATACTACCACAATAGTAATGAATTTCTTACTACTATAATTTTGGATAGTAGTACTACTGACTACTACAATGTCCTCTTATTTTAGAAAATATCCTCTGTAAAATGACTACTATAAATATCCTCTGTAAAATGACTACTATAAATATCCTCTACTACTAAAAATGACTACTTATTCTTTGGAGTTAAAATCAAAAACGAATTACCATAAGTCCCTACTACTCTTATTACCAAAGCTAATAACAGCAGTAGAGACTTATACTAATTTACATTAATAGTAAGATTTCCTTTGAAATAAAAAACAGAATGTTCTAAACCGTAAAATTATGTTTTAGAAGTATTTATCGTTTGAGAATAAAAAAACGATGTAACTTCGGAAAATCAATGTTAGATTAAATTATTCAAATGTAATTCAAATTGTCTTTATAGAAAATTTGTTTAAGCACCATTTAATTGAGAAAATAGCTCCTTTGAATAATAAGATAGAACCCTAAAATGCTTGCCGACTCCAAACAAAGAAAGTACAGCATTTTAATTTTTGAAGATTATAAAATACTCAATCTCCGATTTAAAAATGCTGTAACTTAAAATAAACGGTATTCTACAAAGAATTAAATGAATTCTTCCAATTGAGATTTTGGAATGATATGTTTTTTACCAAGACGTAGCGTTTTAATTTTGTCCTCTTTAATAAGTTTCCTTACAGTAGAATCACACATATTTAAGAGAACACAAACCTCTGATATACTAAGATAAGATTTTGCTTTTAACAGTTCTATATCAAAGGTAGCAGTAGTCTTTTTGAGTTTACTAACCTTTGAATCAATAATAAATTCTTCTTTGGATTTTAGAAGTTTTTCCTCTTTGACTTTTCTCTTATAATCCCTTTGATTACAGGTGTGAGAACAATATTTTGTAGTGAATGTTTTGGCTACGAATGTTTGGTTACAATAGCTACAAATACGATTAATCCTGATGTTACTGCTCATTTGGTACTTTCCGATTTTTATATGTTAGATAATTTCACTCAGTATTTGGCAGTATTTGCCATTATTTAGCAGTATTTATCACTGATAATTTCTCCGAGTGTCATAAAATTCAAAAAATCAGTACGATTTTACAACGCAGTATCACGATTAGTAACAAAAATAATGTCAATTAATGGTATAAAATGTCATTAAATGTCACTCAACGTTTTTATAAAATATTGATTAAACGCAGTATTCATAAGGGTTTACAGAGATTGTCTATTTTCCGATACAAAACTTCGAGAAAATATTTCCCAGTATTTCGTCGTTTGTGACTTCACCTGATATCGTCCCAAGATGTTCCAGGGCATTTCTCAGCTCATACGCTAAAAGTTCTGTAGAAATCTGAACAGAAATGGCCTCTTTTACCTGATGTACAGCATCCAGTGATTTGTGTAAAGCCTCAAAGTGACGCTGGTTGGTAATAACCACATTGCTTTCTTCAGTTTTTAAATGCTCAACATAAGAGGATAATTCATTTTTAAGATCCTGAATATTTTGATTTTCAACAGCGGAAATTTTTATGAAATCAAATTCATGGGTAAACGCATTTCTGAAGATATCTTCTATAGCTTCATATTTTGTAGGAATTACTTCATCAATTTTTGTAGCACAGATAATAAGCTTAAGATCATCTCTCAATAATGAGGTGATCATTTCAATATCCTCTGAATAATCTTCAGTAGCAGCATCTGCCAGATACACCAGGATATTGGCGTTTTCAACTTTTTCTTTGGCTTTTTTTACCCCTATCGCTTCTATTTCATCTACGGTTTCACGAAGTCCGGCGGTATCAATTAATCTGAAGGCGTGTCCCTTGATGTGGAGTACTTCCTCAATGGTATCTCTGGTTGTTCCTGCAATATTGCTTACAATGGCTCTTTCTTCTTTTAATAGAGCATTAAGAAGGGTAGATTTTCCGGCATTGGGTTTTCCGATAATGGCAACAGCAGTTCCGTTTTTGATGGCATTTCCATACTGGAAGCTTTCGATAAGAGAAGTAAGTTTCAGTTCGATTTTATCCAGCAGTCCACTTAATGCGGTTCTGTCAGCAAATTCCACATCTTCTTCAGCAAAGTCAAGTTCCAGTTCAATAAGAGAAACAAAATTCAGAAGATCAGTTCTTAAGAATGATATTTCGTTGGTAATTCCCCCTTTCAGCTGGCTAATGGCAACCTTTCTGGAAGCTTCGTTTTCTGAAGCAATAACATCTGCAATCGCTTCTGCCTGAGATAGGTCAATCCTTCCATTAATAAAGGCACGAAGGGTAAATTCTCCTGCCTTAGCCATTCTTGCTCCATTTTTAATCAGGGTTTCAAGAATACGTTTTCCAATATGTGGGGAACCGTGAAAGGCAATTTCTACAGAATTTTCTGTAGTGAAACTTTTTGGTGCCAGAAAAATAGAGAGCATCACTTCATCAATAGATTCCTCACCATCCATAAAATATCCATAATGAATGGTATGAGATTTCTGCTTTTCCAGTTTTTTACCCGGAAAACTTTTCTGAACTATTGGTAATGCTTCATTTCCCGAAACTCTGATAATGCCTAAAGCACCTATTCCATTGGCTGTCGCCAGTGCACAAATGGTATCGTTATTCATGCTGCAAATTTAAGCTTTTTACTGCAGATTTTTAACAGATTCTATGATACACATTATCTATTATCTTCTTGGGTTTGAAAGACATTCTGTAGCTGTAAGTAAAGAGGGAAGATATTATGAGAAATGTCATTTATTATTTATGATATTGTTATTGGAAATTTAAATAATAAAGAAATGTTTAATGAATGTGTGTAAGTGATTATTGTTTTTAATTTGTTGTTTTTTAATAATTTATATGGTTTTTTAATCTCTTTTTGTTGAATTATTTCTTTGCGGAATTATAAATTTCATCACAGAAATATAATAAATATTCTAATGGTAGATTTTAGTTTGGTATGCTAATTGTTTATTAGGCCCTCAATGTATTAAAAAATTATATATTTATTATTAAAATATATAAAAACTGTTAAAATAGTTTAAAGTCGTATGAATAATTTAAATTTCACCACAATTAGTATAAAAATATCTTTTTTACTAATTTTTGCCTTCTGCAGCATGGTCAATGCTCAGTGTATACCCTACACAGGACAGGCAATACTTAGTGGCAATACCTATTGTTTGAATGGAAACCTTACAGTGAGCAGTAGTATCGCGATTCCGAATGGAGCAACACTTATCATACAATCCGGGCAGTTGCAGTCTGTTGATATTCAGGTTAATGGAGAATTGGATATCCTGGATGGGGCAAGTGTAAAATCTACAGGATCCATTACGATTGGAACATTCGGAACCCAGAAAAATTCGAAAATTAAACTAGGAAAGAAATCATTTCTGTCACTTACAGGATCTGTTTCTCAGGGAGACCCTACTTTTATGGGTGCATTTCCGGGAACCAGCTCTACTATAGAAATGGATGCAGGGAGTGTTGTGGAGATATGCGGAACATTTACCCAGCAGTCAACAACTTATCCTTCCGTTAAATATATAGGAGCTCCCAATGGAAAAGCCTACTGTATTGCAAAAGCTGATGTAAGTGGAGGAGGTCCCGGATCTGTTATCAGTAATGATAGCCAGATAGTAGCCATTGCTATGGGATCCGTTAGTGATCTTGGTGCCGGTGGTTCAAGTTTCTGCGGGCCCAACGCGACACAGGCTACATGCCCGTCTTTATGGCCTGATGGATTATCAAATGATAAAACAAGTTGTGGTAATGCACCTGTTATCATTAACGAAATTGATGATGTTTGTACAAAGCCCGGTGCTTCAGGAACTCCTGATGGTTTTACTAAGTTTGGAATTACTGTACAGCAGAAAAATGCTGCGTGGCCGGAAAATATACCTAACGGTTTCATCGCTCTGGAATCTAAAAATAAAGGTTTTGTCATTACAAGAGTACAGCATGTGAGCCAGACACCACAGCCTGGTGATGCTGTTGCAGATCCAAAAGAAGGCATGCTTTTATATGATATACAGGATAAATGTGTGAAGCTTTATAACGGCACCGAATGGAAATGTGTAGAGAAAAGCTGTAATGATTAATCTAATTTATAATAAACAGATGAAAAATATAAAAAATATCAGTACTGCAGTTGCGCTTATTATTTTTAATTCCTTTTTTGCTCAGGTAGCTATTGATAAGCAGTCTGTAGAAGGAAACAGTACAGTATTGGATTTTAATAATGTTTCCAACAATACAAAAGGATTAATTCTTCCGGCTACCTCCGGACTTCCCACAGGAACACTGGTTAATGGAACTTTTATCTTTGATATGAATGATAAAAAAGTAAAAGTATACGAAAATGATGTATGGAAAGATTTGTCAGATGCAGGAAATTCAAATGCCGTAGCTGTAAATAATTCAACAGAATCAGGGAAAGGTGTAGTTATAGGGGATTCTTCCAGCTCTGCAGATGGAGTTCTGGTACTGGAGGCTCCGGATAAGGCAATGATACTTCCAAAGGTAGCCATACCTCATAGCAACGTTAAGAATCCATATCCCGGTATGATTTGTTACGATACGGCCAGTAAAACATTGGCAATATTTGATGGATCAGTTTGGAATTATTGGAAGTAATTATCCTTAATACAATAGATCAATTAAAATATATTAAAAACAGCTGTATAAATCTATACAGCTGTTTTTATGATAAGCCTGTTTAAACTAATTAAAAATTGAGTTACAAGCTGAGTAAAATGCTATGAACACTTTAGTTTATCTTAAGCTTAAAATGATTGAAATAAAAAGTACATTCAAGCAAAAAATCTTTGATTTTTTTAACTTATGTGAGTTTCAGTGGGCTTATTTTCACAACATTATTGAACTTAAGTGTTCAAGAAACTTTGTGACTTTTGACTATGCCGAATCTTCGATTTGTGGTTAGAATAAAAAGGGCAAACAAGTTCAATATGAAGGAAGATCTGGATAACCATCTTCTTTAGTATATAAAAAAAAGATTACACATTTGCATGTGCAATCTTTAATAAACAAATAATATAAGTTGTAATATCTTAAGAAGTATTCGTTCTGAAAAAATACTTCTCGGTTAATTGTGTTTTAAGATATTATTTTCATCATAAAGTATTGTGTTAATAGGCTCCTTTTTTTCGTTTGTGTTTCTGTCTGATATTATTTGTTTAATTTTTTAAAAACGCTCCCCCTTTAGTTTTGTCATTTGTGTTTTTTGTCATTTGTGTTGTGTTTTTACTTTTTACTAGATTTAAGTAACTAAAAGGGGAGGCTTGCAATTCACTTTCTACTTTTTCAAAATAATTTAATGATTGTTAATTTTAATTTTTTTTGAAGTTTATATTTTTCACATTGCAAACATATCTAATTACAGAGAATATTTCCAAAAAATAGCATACGACACAGCTACACTATGTATGTGTGTAGTTTGTTTATTTGCTGATAATCAGTTGATTAATTTTTAATTGTTTTTGAAGTGAAAATCAAGTAAAAGAAATAAGAAATGATTTTTTTTTGTTGGCTGCATAAATTATTAGATTATGAGTGGATGATTTTTCAATAAAAAAACAGTAGAAAATGTAAAATTTATGTTTTTTATTATGAAGTAAGCTTTTAGGAAATTGTATTTTTTTGAACAAAAAATAAGATGTTTTTATTGGGATGCTGTTGTGGAATTAAAATTTTTAAACTGAAATCTGATTCTGCATGATACAGGAAAAATTACAGATTAAAATCTTAAAAAAGAAAAGTGTTTAATTTTTAACAGATCTCTGATGTATCTTTATAATCTTCCGTGAGAGCAAAAATAATAGATGTCCCGAAGAAAAAAATAAGCTGATGATAAGCTGAAAAAATTAAAGAATTTGAGCGCTTTCTTTAATACTGCTCATCACGAAAATACTTTTTGTCTGGCCAATTCCTTCAATTTCTGATAGTTTGTTCACAAAAAACTCATGAAATTCATCCATATTAGGAGCCAGAATCTTCAGCATAAAGTCAAAATCACCACTGATGTTGTAGAATTCCACAACTTCCTTCAGTTTTCCTACTTCCTCAATGAATTTTCCTGCTGTTTTTTTATTGTGAACATTCAAGGCAATCATACAGATAACCATCATTCCTTTATTCACTTTTTTACGGTCTACTATAGCCGTATATTCTTTAATGATCCCTAGCTTTTCCATACGCTTAATACGCTCATGGGTTGGAGTGGGGCTCAGGTTGATCCTTGCTGAAATATCCCGGACACTCATTTTAGCATCCTTTTGGAGAAGGCGGAGAATAGACAGGTCTTTTTCATCCGGATTGTAATTTTCTGTTGCCATTTGTTCTGTTTTTATAATAATATGTCTTTAATACAGTTTAATTGTTCTTTTATGGTGTATGTAATTGTATTATTGTTCCAAATTTACTGTAAAATTTTCACATATGTTCTGTTAATTTTAATTTTGCAGGAAATTTGAATATATGGATACAAGGAAGAATGTAATATTAATTTTAGCATCGGTGGGAACATTTGTAGAGGCTTTGGATATTACCATTATTAATTTAACGATTCCTTCTATCCAGGAACAGTTCCATATTGGTGCAGAAACCGTTCAGTGGCTGCAGACCCTATATGTATTGTTTTTTGGAGGTTTCCTGATCATTGGAGGAAAACTTTCTGATCAGCTTGGAAGAAAGAAAATGTTTTTACTGGGAGCTTTTATCTTCATGTTAACATCATTAGGAGCCGGATTATCGGAAAAATTTGAAGTGCTGGCAATATTCCGTGCTTTGCAGGGATTGGGGGCCGCCTTTGTAATGCCGTCAGCATTATCTATTGTGACCAATACTTTCAGAGGCGAGCAGGAGCGAAACCATGCTATTGGAATTTTCAGTTCTTTTGCGGCTATTGGTTCCGGAAGTGGCCTTTCTGTAGGAGGCATCATCAGTACTTATCTAAGCTGGCATTGGGTATTCCTGATTAATGTCCCGATTCTTTTAGTTACACTGATCCTGTCTTACTACTATTTGCCAAAAGATGAGAAAAGCGAAACCGTGCAGAAAACAGATGCTGTTTCAGGGATCCTGATGGTATTAGGTCTTTTAAGCTTAACCTATGGAACACATGAGCTGATTCATATTAAAGAGCAGCCTTTCCTGGTGATAGGATCTTTAGTACTTGCCGTGGTACTTTTAGTATGGGTCTTCTACCGATTGAGGTCTGTAGCTGAGCCGTTAATTGATTTGCAACTGTTTAAATATAAATCCCTTGTGGTTTCTAATGCCGCTTTCTTTACTCTTGGAGCATTTTTTATCGGCTTTTTATTTCTTATTTCATTAATGCTTCAGAAAGATATGGGATATACTGCTGCCTCAGCAGGATTAATGCTGGTTCCGTTCAGTATTGTCTCAGCTTTAACTGCCAAATTTATTTTACCACAGGTTTCCAAACGATTAAATTCTTCTCAAATGGGAATTTTTGGATGGTTATTTATGCTGACGGGAGGAATGTTATTATTGGGAGCTGTCTATACAGGACATCCGTTAACAGTAGTGTTATTGGGAGCTGCATGTATTTCAGGAATTGGGATGACCTTTTGTTTTACCGCTTTATCCGTCATGGGAATTCAGGATGTTGAACCTTCCAATTACGGTGTGGCATCAAGTTTGAGTTCTACAAGTTACTTCTTGGGAGCTGGGATAGGTTTATCTTTCATGACTTTAATGAGTCAGGTTTTTCCATCAGAATTTGCTGTGGGAAGTCTGAATCTGATTATCCTGATTGGTTATGCTGTTTTAGCACTGGGAATGTTATCCTATTTTATAATAAGAAGCTTAAAAGTGAAACGTGCTGAGATGGCAGTTTCATCATAAGTGGCCTTAAAATTACACAAACTATATGAGAAAGGGAATCGGTACTTGTGCCGGTTCTTTTTTATTGAAACTAACATCTCTTGGTGTAATTCGGATCAGGTGCAAAAGTTGGGTGTAATATAAATTTACCTCAATACACCTTTCTTTGACGCAAAGTTCTATTTTTATTACGCTTGATTTTTAAGTGAGCCAATAATGAATCGATTAGAAATCGATTTTGATGAAGCTAACTTTTTTATATCGCTTATTCAGCGACAAAGTCGCCTTTCTTTGCTTTCTTAAAATAGAGCATCCGAATTATTTTTCCTTTGCGTGAATAAAAGGTTATTTCCATCCTATTTTCAGGTCAAAATATAAAAATCACATATTTAATGTCATCCAAACAAGAAGTTTTAGTTTAATCCAATTTGCTTAGTCCATAACTTTTGAGACTGATCCTGTAATTCTATTTGTTCTTTTTATTTTTGCAGTATGAGAATACAAATCATTAGCGATCTTCATCAGGAATTTGGAAGTACTGAACTGTGTTTTGACAATTCGGATGTTATAGTATTGGCTGGAGATGTAAACTTGGGAACCAAAGGAGTAGAATGGATAAAGTCTAAGATCCCGGATAAACCGGTAATTTATGTTCTTGGCAACCATGAATATTATAAAGGGGCATATCCCAAAACGCTTTACAAAATTAAAGAAGCGGCTCAGGACTCAAATGTTTTTGTACTCGAAAATTCTTTTGTGGATATTGACGGAATCCGTTTTCATGGAGCAACATTATGGACTGATTTCTCCATTTTCGGGAATGCTATGGAGTACGGAATGCTATGCCAGTCTAAAATGAATGATTACAAAATGATAAGACGAAATCCTTCCTATTCAAAATTGAGAACCGTAGATACTTTTAAAATACACCAGTTCTCAAAACTATGGTTACAGGAAAGTCTTGAAAATTCAAAAGGACTTAAAAATATTGTAGTCACCCATCATGCACCAAGCATTCAGTCTGTACCCGAATACTATAAGGAAGATCCATTGACCTCTGCTTATGTTTCTGATCTTGAATTTTTTATAACGGAACATAATCCATTATACTGGATTCATGGACATATTCATACTCCTTGCAGGTATAAAGTAGGACAAACGGAAGTTATCTGCAATCCCCATGGATATATAGATGAAAAAGATAACGGGTATGATAAGGAATTGATTATTGAGGTAATATAAAGAGCAATAGGCGGATTTATCGATTTATTTATTTTCATTGTACTATATTTTTAGCTTGCAGTAGAATTGTTGGATAATACAATGTTTCATCAATAATTACATTAAGGGAGATGTCTTAAAAATTTATACCTATAAAAATATCAATAGAATTGGGCTTTAGCCTAGTGATGGTCGGAAGAAAAACTTTCGATTTTCATTTATTGATTTATCGATTAATTAAGTTCTATCTTTGGTTGATAGAATCATTAATATGTCCATTTTCAACGAAC